>JALEUV010000063.1 GCA_022780515.1 Anaerococcus sp.
GTGTTATTATTTTCGTTTTTATGTAGCATAACTTCCTCCATCTTTAGTATATTTATACCCAAAGATGGCTTGATTTAAGCGTTTGCCGCATAGAAAAAGTAGACGAATTTGTGTTTTTCATCTACTTTGTCTACAGTCTGGCAAGGCAGGTGCCTTGTTTTTTTAACTAAAAAAGCACTCCTAACTTATCGTTAAGAATGCTTTGTTTTTATTTATATTGCTTGGGACAAGATAGGATAATTATTTTTCATCCTGAAGCTTATATATTAGTCTATCTTCTAAGTTAATTCTTCTAGACCAATATCTACCAAGGTCATGTTTTAAAGCTTCTGGCTTCCCTAGGCCCTTGTATGGATTATTGCTTGTATCTTTTATTATCGAATTAATTCTTTTTAAAGTTTTTTTATCAAATTTTGCCAATAAAGATACTCATCAAAGGCTTTTTTATGGAATAACATTTTCATCCTCCAATAATATCCCTAGCCAGAAGCTTCTCTATATCTTTAACCCTAGCTACCAAATCTTTATAATAATCAGAGTCTTTCATTATATATGCATTTTCGATAAGGTTATTGTATTCTTCTAGGCTGAGCATAACAACATTTCTATCATTTTTTCTCGTAATAAGAAGAGTTTCCAAATCATCAATAGTCTTATCACAATAATCTTTCAAATTATTTCTTAATTCACTATAATTAACTGATAGCATAAGACCCTCCTTTTGAGAATATTGTAGAATATATCGTACAACTATCTAAGAAATATCTAATCTTTCAATGCTGATTATTACAATCACCCACCTATTACTATTCCCTTATCCCTTAGGTTATCTAGGCACTCTCTTAGGTAGGTGTCGTTGTGTTCTTTGTAGATTGGTTTAGTAGGTTCTACTTCTTCTAACTCCTCATAAGGAGGGGTGTTTTTGCCCCTGTAGTTTTTATCTAGCCATTCCTTGCTCACCTTGTAGCCTCGTCTAGTCATCTCCTCCATTACTAGGAGGTGGTATTGGTAGAGTTTGTAGGGAGAGTAGTTGAAAACATAGTCGACTACCGAATGTTTCTTCCCCCGTCCCTTGCCTCTTAGTGCACAGCACTCCCTGTGTTGGCCCAGGAGTTGTTGTCTGGGAAGTTTGTTTATTAAATCCTCATGCCAAAGTCTCATAGGTATCCTTTCTTTTTATATAGTCCTAATCAATTCTATTATAGGTCTATCTAGTATTCTCTTTAAGGAGAAGTGATAGATTAGGAGGTTTATTGTATAGATAAGGATAGCAAAGCCTAGAAAAGTTAAGTAGTTATAATATTTTACTAGTATTGCTAGACTTAGCTTAGGTGATAGGATAGCAATTATGAGCATTACTATAAAAGTTATTAGCGCTACTAGGCCGAAGGATATGACCTGGTCTAGGGCAAAGTCTTTCTCGTACTTATTTTTTAGATCTCCCAGCTCCATCCCAGCTGAGTAGAGACTGGCTATTTCTTTTTGCCTTGATATGAGGCTAATGTTAATAGATGAATAGCCATTAGTTATATTTAGGATAAGGATTATTAATCCAATAGCCAGGATCATAGCTTGGAATAGCCTTAGGGAAGAATTTTCCTTGGCCTCTATTTCCTTATCTACCAAGATATTAAATCCTTCATTGGGGCCCACAGCTTCAGTCAGCTTATTTTCCATATACTCCTTGGCCTTAGTCGTATCTTCATCCTTTATTTGCATATTTAGCATATAAGTATATGGAAGTCCTGGATTATCGTTAATATC
This sequence comes from Anaerococcus sp., assembly GCA_022780515.1. Taxonomy (GTDB): domain Bacteria; phylum Bacillota; class Clostridia; order Tissierellales; family Peptoniphilaceae; genus Anaerococcus. The sequence goes on from JALEUV010000063.1 coordinate 1,765, forward strand.
ACGAGTCAAGTCAAAGTAGGTCTCATAGTCAGTGAAGATATTTACAACAAAGGGATAGGGCTTTATCCTATATGAAGCTGTATCATATATCGCCTTTGCGATTTCTACCTTCTTATCTGCCCCATTTGTTTCTATGGCTATAGTCCTAGGATCCTCAAAGTATTTGACCATCCTCGCCCCTTCAATTGGCTCACTTGGGTCGGCTTGGACCTTATTATAGATAAGAAAGTCTCCACTAGACCCTCCTAAGTTCAAAAGGTCTTTCTCATCCATCCCTATCAAATCAACATTTACTAAGGAATCATCTTCGAGGTACTTGCCCATCTCATCTTCTAGCTTTGATGCCCTTGCTTCACTTGATAATGCCAAGTTATTTCTCATAGTAAGTCGAGCGTTAGTGTAGATATAAGACTTCTCATTATCAATATCACTTTCAATTTCTTTTAGTATATCTGGCACCTGATTATTTGGACTAAAGTAATATAGGTTTGTATTGTAACCATCGTCAAAGGCATAGTAGTCCCTAAAATATTCGTTAATCGATATGACCAAGATAAACATGGCTACAATAAAGACTCCAATGGCAGAGATGTTTCGTTGACTCTTGATAGAGGCCAGGTTATTGATCCTAAGTTCCTTCCACATATCAGGATTTGTCTTTTTCTTGGATGAAGATATATCAATATTTCCCTTGATGCCGTCAATGATATTAATCCTAGAAATATTTTTGGCTGTCTTTATTATAGAAAAGGCTATGACAATGATGGCGAGGGCTAGGACAATCCCACTCAAAGGAAGTGAATAGGTCACATATTCGTACTTAGAAACCTCCCAAATTCCTCTCCCGTACTCGTATAGGCCATAGATAAGACCAAAGCCCCCAAGATGGCCCAAGACTAAGGGTAGGGCTGATATAAGGAAGGCCTCCCTTAGTAGCAGGGCGTATATCTGAAAATTAGTAGAACCTATGGACTTATAGACTGATAGGTCCCTAATTTTTCTAAGACCCCACACCCAAAATATATTCCTAACGAAAAATATAAAAATTACCACCATAACTATTAGGGAAATTATCATCACAGACTTAGCCAATAACTCCCTAAGAGGATCTTCATCAGCCCTAAAGTAGGAAATTAAATCATCATTAAAAGTTAGGTCTATATCCCTGTCTAAAAGCTCTTCAATTTGGACTTCTATATTTTCCTTGTTATTATAGGCTTCAAGGAAGTCATCAAATTTTATCAAGGCAGGTAAGGCAGCGGAAGATTTTTCGTAAATCAAGCCATAGGATATATTAGAATACTTGTTGTAGACATCTTCATAGACTCCTACAAGCTCGTAGGTCTTACTTTCTTCCTTGTCAAAATCCTCCCCATCGACCTTGGTAGAGCTTGGTCTTAGGACTTGACCATCTAGTTTCCTGTTGCCCAGAGAAATATTAACATCATCTCCCAAAGCAAGAGAATATTTGTCAACCAGGGATTCTGATAGGACAATTTCCTTAGGGTTTTCTGGAAATCGACCACTTTTGATCCACGAATATTCCCTCATTTGGTTGATATTTTTATCTTGCCTGGATATAGCTATAAGGTCGCCATTAAATAAGCCACTAGTTAGGTCAAAGTTTTTGTGTCCCACAATATCTATGCCCTCCATCTTACTCAAAGACTTAAGTTCTTCCTTGCTTATTTCTTCTTCTATAAGAGCATCTGCATAGGCATCAGCCCTAGTTGACCTATAGTTATAGTCTAGGTTGACCTTGGCATAGTATAGGACAAAGGTAAAAAACAAGGAAACTATAAAGACTGATGCGAATATAGGAAAGTTCTTCTTATTCATTTATCTCATCTCCTATAATCTTCCCATCAACTATAGTTACTATTCGATCAGATTTTAGAGCTATTTTATCATCGTGAGTTATTAGGATAATAGTTTGCTTTAATGTTTTATTGAAATATTTTAAGATATCTATAATTATCTGAGAATTTTCCCTATCGAGGTTACCAGTTGGCTCATCTGCTAGAATTATGGAAGGCCTATATATCAGACTTCTCGCTATGGCAACTCTCTGCTGCTGACCTCCTGAAAGTTCACTTGGAAAAGAGTCAAGTTTACTTTCTATACCCAGTTTTTTTACTATATCTGAAAATTCATCTTGATTTATTTTTCTTTTATCAAGTTTTAGTGGAAGTTCTATGTTATGTCTAACGGTTAAATTTGGAATCAAATTATAAAATTGATAAATAAGTCCAACTTTTCTTCTTCTAAAGTAGGCTAATTCTTTTGAAGAATACTTTGAGATGTCGTTACCATCTATGTAAACTTTTCCATCACTTGGACTATCTACTCCTCCTATAACGTGTAAGAGAGTTGATTTCCCAGACCCACTAGGGCCTACAATGGCGACAAATTCTCCCCTTTCTATTGTGAGGTCAACCCCATCTAAGGCCACTACCTTAGAATTTCCCTGGCCATATTCTTTTCTTAGATTTTCTACTCTTAGTATTTCCATACTTGCCTCCTTCTTTAAGGTAAGTATATACTAGTAAAGTGATTTTTAAGTGACATTGTAAAATTTAATCTCAAATCTTGCTCCATCTTCCGTATTGGAACCAGAAATTTCTCCATTGTTTTTCTCTACGATTGTCTTCGCCATGGCAAGGCCTATTCCAAAACCATTGGAATCAGGAGTCTTGTAGAAGCGTCTAAAAATCTTTCTTATGTCTTCTCTGGCAATACCTCCCCCATTATCCTCTATATAAAGGCTAGTAAAGAGGGGATTTTTGATAGATTTAATAAGGATTTTGTCACATGATGGCATATTATTAGCATTTTTTATAATATTAATAACTGCCTCAGCCAACCAATAGAAGTCCCCTATTATCCTATGGTCTTTTAGGATATTATCGATTTCTATGTGAACCCTGTCTCTTATATTGAGGCTTTCTAGAGAATAATTAACTAACTCTTCTAGACTAAATTCTTCTGCCTTCATCAGATTTTTGTTGGCATCTAGACTTGATAACTTGAGCAAGATATCAGATAGGGAATTAAGTCTCAAAATCTGCTTTTTCAATATTGGAATATTGGTATCTTCGGGGTAGTCCATTTCTAAGTTTTCTACAGAAAAGACCATACTAGTGATGGGAGTTTTTATTTGGTGGGCTATATCTTCTAGGTATTCTACCTGCTTCTCGCTAGACCTTGCAGTTCTTTCCTTAGCCTCTACAATTTCGACAAAGAGCTTGTAGATGGCATCTTCTAAGAGAGAAAAGTCATCTTGTCTCATGGGCATCCTATAGTCTTGTTTTTGTAACTTATCGATCAAATCCCTTAGCTCTCCTATCCTCTTTTTCTTCCTAGATTCTAAGAAATAATAAAGAAGAAGGAGGCTCATTATCCATAAAAGGTATATCATCTAGTCCATCCTATAGCCAAGACCCCTAACTGTAGTTATTACAGAAGGATCAAGCTTGCCCCTAATTCTCTTGATAGTTGATGTTAGGGTATTATCACTTACAAACCTATCCCTATCTTCCCAAAAGGCTTCGAGTAATTGCCTACGGGTATAGACCCTGTGGGGGTTTTTGATAAAAAATACCAAAATCTCATACTCAAGGGCTGTCAAATCAACTGGTTCTTCCTTATAATAAATCTTAGAATCATTAAGGTCGACCCTCATATCCCTATAGGTGATAGTCTTATCCTGGCTAAGGGGCAAGGTCCTTAAGACTGCATCAATCCTTGCCCTGAGAATGGCTAGGGAAAAGGGCTTAGTTAGATAATCATCTGCTCCCTGGTCTAGGGATTTTATAATAAAGTCCTCATCATTCTTTACTGTAGTAACTATTACCCTGATATCTTTATCCTTTAACTCCCCTATTAGATACTGGCCCTCCTTATCTGGAAGGTTGATATCTAATAGGGCCAGGTCATAATCTATATTCATCTTATAGGTCGCCTCATAGTAGGAGTAGGCTAGGTCGACTTCATAGCCAGATTTTTCTAAGTATCTTTTAATTTGTTGGCCAAGATCTTTGTTATCTTCAATTATCAAAATTTTGTCCATAAAACCCCCTTATAGTATAGAATACTTATCTAGGTAAAGTTTGCAATATTGAGTCTTCTTAAAGCAATCCTTATTTCCCTGACAAAAACTTCTTATGTCTTATAATTAGAACAAGGCTTGCTAGTACTTGGACTAGGACCAGGGCGAGGATTAGGCTATTTATTAGAGGGTAGGCCTTGGTTATTTCGGATAGGAAAATATAATCCCACAAGCCGTGTAGGATAGCAAGAGGTCCTATATTTTTTGTCTCCATATAGATTAGACCATAAACTCCTGCCAAAAAAGTAGTTATTAATTGGCTAATAACTTGGCTTACTGATAGGCTTCCCAGGATATTTACTGCGTTCAAGAGGGAAAAGGCGATAGCTGAGAGAAAAAGTCCCCTCATCCTGCCCTTCTCATCTGCAAAGTTTGTCAAAACTGCTCCCCTATAGACAAGCTCCTCATTGACCCCCACTATCAAGGCTCCCGCTAGGGGAAGGAAAAATGAAAGGCTAAATTCAAACTTCTTGCTGATAGTAAAGATGACCATGGCTATAACTGGCACAAAGATTAGCAAAAAAGTACCAAACCTTGCCTTGTGGTTACTTATTTCTTTCTTGTACTTCCTAAAAGAAATAGTAGTAAAGGGCAAAAGTAAAATCAAAAATGGCAAGAAGCCATTGATAAACTTAGGAGATAGGTAAGATTCTCCCAAAACATAATTTGCAAAAAAATATCCCTATGGCTGACACCAGGGTATAAACAATCGATGTTTTTATTCCTATTTTCATATTTTTCGACTTGGACCAAGACCAAGTATTTCTCCTTAACTATTTAAATTTAATGATTTATTTTAACATATTGGCAGGCAATTTTCAAAAAATAATTAGCAAAGATTTTATAAAACAAGCCCCAAAAGGTAGTCTCGTATTCCTAACCTCTTGGGGTATAATTTTTATCTAATTTTTAAGCCTATAGGTTGATATAGTCAGTTAAAACGGGACTCATTCCTATACTTTTTAAGTCATTTATGACATCATCACAAGACCTACTGTCTGCGATTTCGAATTGCTCGTCTCCTTCGTCCTTAGATTTTTTGGACCTATGGCCTACGGAGGTATCTACTGATGCTGATATTTTGGTTGCCCCGTATTTTACTGCCAAATTTCTAAAGTCCCTATCTTCCCTAGTTGATAGGGTAATTGATGCAAAGGGCAAGAATATCCTAATCGCAAGCATTATTTGGAAAAACTTTTTGTCATTAACCTCATAAAATTCCAAGTCATCTGCCCCATGGGTCGGTCTAATCCTAGGTAGGGAGATGGCAATCTCTGCTTGAGGATATCTCTTTTGAACTTCTCTGGCATGGATACCTAGCTTGTAGGCTTCTTCTATTGGGTCATTAAGTCCAAAGAGGGTACCAAAGCCCACTCCCCTAAAGCCTGCCCTCAAGGCCCTCTCTTGGGTGTCTATCCTATAAACATAGGACCTCTTGTGGCCGTATGGATGGTAGAAGTCATAAGCTTTTTTGTTATAGGACTCTTGAAAGGCTGTAACAAAGTCTGCTCCAGCTTCTCTTAATTTCTTGTAGTCTTCAGTATTGGCTGGATATACCTCGACCCCTATGGTCTTGAAATATTTTTTGGCTATTTCACAAGCCTTGGCTATATAGTCAATGGATGAAAATCTTTCGCTCTCCCCTGTAAGAATTAGGACTTCTTCTATGCCCGTAGCTGCTAGGGCCTTCATCTCATCTTCTATTTCCTCAAAGCTTAGCTTGGCCCTTTTAATTCCAGACTTTGCTCTAAATCCACAATACCTACAAGAATTTTCGCAATAATTAGCTATATATAGGGGAGAAAAGAGGCACACATTATTTCCAAAATACCTGATCCTCTTCTCCCTAGCTGCTTGTCCTAGCTCATCAAGGATCTCAAGCCCCTCATCTTGGAGGAGATTATAAAAGTCCCTAGGACTAAGGCTATTCTTAGCTAGGCTTGCCCTAATGTCAGCAAGGCTTACCCTACTATCCTTTACTTCTTCATAAGAATCGTCAATAATATCTTTTATATCTGAATCAATTACTTCCATTGATGGAAAATAATCTGTAACTTTCTCTATATTCATATTAATCAAAGAAGTCCCTCAATGGTGATGATGGATCTGCACCACTTTCCAAAACCCTTCCTGGCTTAGATAGGTAGGCAAGTCTTCCTGCTTCAATTCCTAGCTTAAAGGCCCTTGCCATCAAGGTAATATCTTGAGCTGATGCTATTGCAGTATTGGCCATAATGGCAGCAGCTCCCAGCTCCATGGCTTCAGCTGCTTGACTAGGCACGCCTATTCCTGCATCAACAATAACAGGAAGGTCTACCTCTTCAATAATTATCTTAATAAATTCCTTGGTAACTAGTCCCTTGTTTGAACCGATTGGGGCAGCTAATGGCATAATAGAGGCAGCGCCAGCATCCCTTAGGTCCCTGGCATAATTTAAATCTGGATACATATAAGGTAAGACTACAAAGCCTTCTTTCGCCAAAACCTCTGTTGCCCTTAGAGTTTCTTCATTATCTGGCAAGAGGTACTTGCTATCCCTCATAATTTCGATTTTGACAAAGTTTCCACATCCCATCTCCCTGGCAAGCCTTGCTATCCTTATAGCCTCATCAGCATTTCTAGCTCCTGATGTATTTGGGATAATTGTAACATCCTTTGGTATATAATTTAAAATATTGGCTACATCCTTAGTATTTGCCCTACGAAGAGCAACAGTGATCATCTCACAACCTGCATTCTTAACTGCAGCATCTATTAGGTCAACAGAATACTTACCACTTCCAAGGATAAACCTTGAAGAAAACTCCTTATCACCTAAAATCAACTTATCTTCCATAATAATCCTCTCTTATCTTCTTTAAACATTCCAAGGCCTCAAGACTTGCCATTATAGACACATAGGGCAAGTATAAGCCATCTTCTTCTGGTTTTGAAAAAAAATCTCCGACCATAGTTATATTATTAAATTTCTTTATCTTAACATCTTCTAAATTGCCAAGTCCTGAAAGACCTGATGCAGTAAAAAGATACTTACCTTCCCTATTTACAAAATAATCAAAGACCCTAATCTTTGACTCCTTATTGTCAAAGGCCTCAATAAAATAATCACAAGTATCAATAATTTCCTCGAGACTTTTCTCATCTATATACTCATTAAAAGCCTTGACTTCTACATAAGGAATAGTTTCCTCAAGCCTATTCTTGGTAGCATCAACCTTCCTTTGACCAACTTCACTTACAGTATAATTTTGCCTATTAAGATTAGAATACTCAATAGTATCAAAATCATACAAATTAATATGACCTAGGCCAGATCTTGCAAGCATCATGGCAATATTAGACCCAAGTCCACCGCAGCCTAATATTGATACCTTAGCATCTTTAAAAATCTCATTATCTTCTTTCTTTTGCCTAGATAAAATTTTATCTCTCAACTCTTCCATCAGCCCCCTCCTACAAAAGAAAACACCTCAATCTTGTACTGATCTTTTACGAGAAAATCCCTAAAATCCTCACGCTTAACCAGCTTCTCATTAACCTCAACGGCCACAAAAGAAGGATCAAAAGAATTCTCCACAAGAATCTCATACAAGGACTCCTCTTTTTCAAAAGGAACTTCCTTACCATTAATAACTAACAAAAACTCACCTCCCTATAAAAAAACACGAAAAGAGCAACCATACCCGAGGTGGTATGCCCCTTTCGTGTAAGACACAACAAATAAATATTACAGAGCCATTAAAAAAAGGCCCCTAAGCCAGGGACCATTAAACTTCAAAATAAATAGCTTTCTTACGAAGGTACTAACCTAATCAAGTTTAAAGGGTTAATGTTTTACCATCTCTCAGCTAAAAAGCACCCCTAGCTACTTATATTATAATACAAGTTTGAGGATAATGCAAAGGGAAATGGGTGGGGAGATTTTATTATTTGAATTTCATATGTCAAAAAACCGAATAAAATCAAACTGATTATTATTATTTTGACAAAAAAATATTGATAAGTACAATTTTATTAGTATACTGAATTAAATAATTTTTTTTATCAAATAAGGAGTTAAAATGCAAGAAATAGTAGTTCAAAATGATTCATATGATGAAGTTTTAAAATTTGATGAAATGACTAATAAACATAATTTATGTATAAGAGGTAAAATATGAAAATGTTTAAATTCAATTCTTTTAAGTTGGGCATTTTATTTTCTATTATTTATGCATTACTTAATGTCTTATTAATGAACGCTCTTTCTTTAATTGTAGTAGACACAATTTCAGATTTGTACAAATCTCAGACTGTAGACAAAGTAGATGAAAAACACAAATTCGTCTACTTTTTCTATGCGGCAAACGCTTAAATCAAGCCATCTTTGGGTATAAATATACTAAAGATGGAGGAAGTTATGCTACATAAAAACGAAAATAATA
>JALEUV010000112.1 GCA_022780515.1 Anaerococcus sp.
GCTTCTTGAATATCTTGTGCACTTTGAGGCTGATATTCTTCAATTAACATTTTTGCTATTTTACTTCTTTTCGTCTCTGGTCTTTTTCTTGGCATAAAATTCCTCCTGATTAGTTTTTACTTGCCCTAATCAGGAGGTTTCTATACACAAAATTTTACGCAGTCTCCTCTATTATTATCTTTGAACCCTACCCGAAGCGTCTCCTCCTGCAAGTCGTTCTACTTCTTCTCTGCTTACTTGGTTGAAGTCGCCTTTTATTGTGTGTTTTAGGGCTGATGCTGCTACTGCGAATTCTAGGGCTTCTTTTGGGCCTTTGCCATCTAATAGGCCTGTTATTAGGCCTGCTGCGAAGCTATCTCCCCCTCCTACTCTATCTACTATTCTTAGATTATATTTTCTTGATTGGCTGAATTCTTTTCCATCATATATTATTCCTGACCAACCGTTATCGCTTGCTGAGTGAGATTCTCTGAGCGTTGATACTACGTATTCGAAGCCGAATTCTTCTTTCATTTGTTTGAATATTTCTTCGTAGGCACTAGCATCTAGTTTTCCGCTTGATACGTCTAGGCCTTTTGGGGTAAAGCCTAGGGATAGGGATGCGTCTTCTTCGTTTCCTATGCATACGTCTACGTATTGCATTAGTTCTTTCATTACTGCCTGGGCTTCTTCTGGTGTCCATAGTTTTGCTCTATAGTTTAGGTCTATGGATACTTTTGCTCCTACTTTTTTGGCTGCTTTCATTGCTTCTTTTGTGATTTCTGCTCCTTTTTTGGAGATGGCTGGGGTTATGCCTGAGGTGTGGAACCATTTTGCATCTTTGAAGATTTCTTCAAAGTCGAATTCGCTTTTGTCTGCTTCTGCTATGGCTGAGTTTGCTCTATCATAGATTACTTTGGATGGTCTTGAGGATGCTCCTGTTTCTGAGTAGTAGATTCCTACTCTTTCTCCTCCTCTTTTTATATAGTCTGTTTTTACTCCGTATTTTCTTAGGGCGTTTACTGCTGCTTGGCCTATTTCGTGTTCTGGGAGTTTGGTTATATAGTAGGCATCGTAGCCATAGTTTGCGAGTGATACTGCTACGTTGGCTTCGCCTCCTCCATAGATGGCATCGAAGGATTCTGCTTGTACGAATCTTTCATAGCCTGGTGTTGATAGTCTTAACATTATTTCGCCAAGTGTTACTACTTTTTGTGTCATTATTTTCTTACCTCCGCTATTTTTGTTAGGTATTCTTGTGATTTTTGTTTTATTTCTTCTCTGTTTCCTTTTACTAGGTTGGAGCCTGCTCCTACTGCTACTACTCCTACTTTGAACCATTCTTCTATGTTTTCTAGGCTTACTCCTCCTGTTGGCATTATTTGGAAGTATGGGTATGGGCCATGGATTGCTTTTACATAGGATGGACCTGTTAGGGATCCTGGGAAGAGTTTTATTATGTCTACTCCGTATTTGTAGGCTTCTAGCATTTCTTTTGGTGTTATACATCCTGGCATGTATGGTATGTTGTAGGTGTTGCATAGTTTAGCAACTTCTTTGTCAAATGATGGGGATACTATGAATTTAGCACCATTCATTATGGCTAGTCTTGCTGTAACTGGGTCTAGTACTGTACCTGCCCCTATTAGGGTATCTGCTGGTAGTTCTTTTTGTAGTTTTTGGAATACTTCTATTGCGTTTGGTATGGTGAAGGTTATTTCTAGGGTGTTTATTCCGCCATCTATTAAACCCTTGCAATATTCTATTGCCTCATCTGCTGTGTTGGCTCTTACTACTGGTACTATGCCGAGCTTTTTGATTTGTGTTATTGTCTCGATTTTTGACATATCTCCTCCTTAAAATTCTATTTTTATAAATTTCTTAGCATTGTTGAAGCAAATGTTTTGAACAAGATTTCCTAAGAATTCTTCATCCCATGGATATTCCCCTCTCTCAACAAATTCTCCAATAAAGTTGCATAAGATTCTTCTAAAATATTCATGTCTAGGGTAAGACAAGAATGACCTAGAATCTGTAAGCATGCCCACAAATTTAGAAAATACTCCAACTTGTGAGAATATCTTCATTTGATCAGTCATACCTTCTTTGTGGTCTAAATGCCACCAACTTGTTCCTAGTTGAACAGTAGATATATGATCATCATTAGCCCTATTAAATGATCCTGCTATAGTTGCAATTGGATATTGGTCTTTAGGATTTAATGGGAAGACTATAGTTCTTGGTAGGCCGGCTAGCTCTTCAATATCTGATAGGATATTGGCAAAATTTTCAGCAAAAGATAAGTCAGATTGGCTATCTCCACCTACATCAGCGCCGAGACTATCAAAGAGCTTCTTAGAGTTATTTCTTATAACTCCAACGTGTATTTCCATTACCCAGTCGTATTTTTTGTATTGACTAGCTAAGAATATAAATAATTCTGTCTTAAATTTCTCTTCTTCTTCAAGGCTAATAGGCTCATCATTTAGTTTTTTACCTAGGATTTCGTTTAATTCTTCATTAGTAGCTCTCCTATAAGGAATGTATTTAAAGGCTTGATCTGAAGCCTTGCAACCTCTTTCATTGAAGAATTTTATCCTAGCTATGAGGGCTTCTTTGAGGCTATCAAAATCTTTTATTTCAACGCCACTTGCTACTCCCAGCTCTTTAATATATGACTCAAAGGAATCCTTCTCTATATAAAGGGCACTATCAGGTCTAAAGGCAGGCTTTACAACAAAGCCTAAGTCCTTTTCTGCTTTAAGCTTCTCATGGTATTCCAAAGTATCTACAGGGTCATTAGTAGTACATAGGGCCTTGACCTTGCTCATTTTTATAAGACCCCTTGGCCTATAATCATCACTGGCTAAGATTTCATTACACTTATCATAAATATCTCTTGCTGTTGACTTATCTAGGCAATAATCAATTCCAAAATAATTTTTAAGCTCCAGGTGGGTCCAATGATAGATTGGATTTCCAATTAGCTCAGGCATTATCTCAGCATACTTTTCAAATTTTTCATAATCACTAGCATCACCTGTTATATATTTTTCTTCAACCCCACAAGCTCTCATCACTCTCCACTTGTAGTGGTCTCCTCCTAGCCAAGCTTCTGTAATTGATGGGATTTTTTCATTTTCATAAATTTCCTTAGCTTCTAGGTGACAATGAAAATCAAAAATAGGCATATCCTTAGCATATTTGTGATAAAGAGTCTTGCCGTATTCGTTGTGAATCATAAAGTCATCACTAATAAATTTGTTCATTTTTCCTCCTTATAATAATCCTGCCGCTTGTGGTAATCCTAATGTTACAAACGGTATATATGTTACTAAAATCAACCCTATAAGAATTGCTGCATAGAATCTAAGCATATATGGCATAACCTTTGATAGACTTGTATCTCCGACTTTTATAGCCACAAATAGGGTATTTCCTACAGGTGGTGTGATATTACCTATACATAGGTTATAAACTAGTACAAGTCCAAAGTGAACTGGATGCATTCCAAAACCAGTAACTATAGGCAAAAATAATGGGGTAAAGATAAGTATTGCAGGAGTTACGTCCATAAAGGTTCCAGCTATTAATAAAATTATATTTATAATTAATAGGAGTAAGTACTTGTTTTCGGTTACAGACAATAAGGCAGATCCAATCATTTGAGGAATTCCTGTAAAGGCCATTACCCAAGATAGGATATTGGATACCCCTATCAAAAATACTACAATTCCACTCATCTTGGCTGATTCTACCAAGATATGCCATACTTTTTTCAAATTTAAGTTCTTATATAAAAATCCTAGGATCAGGGAGTATAAAACCGATATTGCCGAACCTTCTGTCGCTGTAAATACTCCGAGAACTATTCCACCTATTACTACAAAGATTAGACCTAGGGCTGGAAGAGCATCAATAGTTGCCCTTAGTAGGTTTGACCAAGAAAACTTACCTGCATTTTGCTTGTAGCCTTTTTTCTTTGCAATGGCAACAGCTACAATTATACAGCCTATGGCCCAAATTATACCAGGTACATAGCCCGCAAGGAATAGTGCTGCTACACTAGTACCACCAGATACCAAGGAATAGGTTATAAGTGCATTTGATGGTGGGATAAGTAGACCTGATGGGGCTGATGCTCCATTAGAGCTTGCAGCTATAGCCTTATCATAGCCTTGCTTTTCTTCTCCTTCTTTTACCATAGATCCTACTGCAGCTGCTGCAGCTGACGCTGAACCTGATATAGCACCAAACAAGGCATTGGCACCTACGTTTGTAACCATAAGGGCTCCAGGTAGTTTTCCCAAAAGTGCCATAACAAAATTAACAAGTCTTTTTGCTATTCCACCTTCATTCATGAGGTTTCCTGCCAAGATAAAAAATGGTATGGCTGTCAAACTAAATGAACTAATACCAACAAAAGTTCTTTGAGCTGCTGTTATTACTGTTACATCTAGTGAAACTGTAAGAATTATTCCAGATATAGCCGCTATTCCTATCGAAAAGGAAATAGGTACTCCTAGTATTAACAATAGGGCAAGTACTAGAAGAATGACTGTTAGAGCTTGTAATGCCATTAATTCTCACCTCCATTTATATATTTTTCAGTTTCTGAATCAATAACATTTTGAGTGGATGATTCTTCAACTGTGGATTTCTTTTCAAATACTATCCTTCCACTTGCCATATCCTTAATATTTAGTATTGAGTAAATGATATTTACAATACCTGAAATCAAAATTGGTATATAGAAAACACCTATAGGAAGTGAAAGTGATGATGTCATTTGCCCCATACCAAGTTTAGTTATTGAAAATCCACCATAAACTAGGATTACCAAAGAAAATAATAGAATTATAACTTCGGAAAATGTTCCTATAAGCTTTTGAAATCCTGGACTCATCTTATCCATAATTACCGGGATATTCATGTGCCCCCTCTCTCCAACTACAAGACTTGCACCAAAAAGAGTTGACCAGGCAAATAGGTAGGCAGTTAACTCTTCTGTCCATGTCGCAGAATTATTTAGTACGTACCTGGTAAAAACTTGCCATATTACTAGGACAAACATAACTAGCAAGGTTGAAGCAGATAAAACTTTCATTACATTATCTAAGACCTTTCTCATTTAATTTGCCTCCTTAGCTGGAAATTCATTATTGTAGTCGTTTATCTTTTCGTAATATGGTTGAAGTTTATCATTCTTGATTATAACTTCTTCCTTAAGGGGTTCAACTACTTCGGCAAAGGCCGATTGGTCAGGGTAGATAAACTCTACTCCCATTTCTTGAGCTTCCTTCTTAGCATTTTCTATAGCACTCTTCCATTCATTTCGTTGAGCTAATGAGAGAACATCAAAGCCCTCATCAAAAATTTCTCTTTCTCCCTTATCCATCTTATTTAGCCAGTTATAATTTGCTATAACGATATCCGGCACCATTTGATGCATATCGTAAGAATAATACTTACAAATCTCTCCATGACCATTGTCTGTAAGGGACATCTCATTATTCTCAGCCCCGTCAATTATCCCGGATTGGAGGGCAGTATAAACTTCACCAAAGCCCATTGGGGATGCGCTTGCTCCGAACATATCCATCATCTTTACATTTGTAGGAGATTGTTGAACCCTAATCTTAAGTCCCTTCAAATCTTCAGGTTTTTCAATCTTACGATCCTTTGTATAGAAAGACCTTGACCCTGCATCAAGCCAGGTAACCCCTACGAATCCACCTTCCTTGGTTGATTCAAAGATTGATTTTGTAATCCCTTCATCATCCATAACATGGTGGTAGGATTCTTCTGATGCAAATAAGTATGGCAAATTGAAAATTTCATACACATCATCAAAAGTTTCAAGTATAGCATTACTTGCTACACAAATATCAATAGCTCCAGTTTGAGTCAATTGCACCATATCTGTTTGACTACCAAGGAGTTCTGATGGATAAACTTGGATGTCGTACTTATCACCAAGCCTCTCCTCTACATATTCCTCAAACTCCAAAAGCCCAACATGGGTAGGGTGATTTTGAGATTGATTGTGCCCCACCCTGATGATTGTTTTAGATTGATTAGCCTTACTTTGGCATGAAGCTAATATTACTATCATAAAAAGGCCCATTAATATACCCTTTATTCTTTTTTTCATATCCGAACATCCTTATTATCTATCATTCTTTTCAATCGCTTCCCATAGACCGTTTATATAAGCAACTCCTAGTGCCCTATCGTATAGTCCATAGCCTGCTCTTCCTTCTTCATCCCATATCATTCTTCCATGGTCTGCTCTTAGGTAGCCGTCAAAGCCTTCATCATATAGGGCCTTCATGATTTCGTAGATATCTAGGCTACCCGCAGAAGATAGGTGGGCTGATTCGTAGAACTCTTTTTCCCCAGTAAACTTAATATTTCTAACATGCATAGCTCCAATCTTGCCTCTTTTGGCAAAGTTACGGATTATTTCGCTTACATTATTTTCTTTTCTAGAGCCAAGAGATCCTGTGCATATGCAGAGGGTGTTTGATTGAGAATCTACAAGGTTTACAATTTTTTCCAAGTCTTCTACTGTAGATGTTATTCTTGGAATATCAAATATTGGCCAAGCTGGATCATCTGGATGGACTGCCATCTTTATTCCAACTTCTTCACATACCGGGATAATTGCTTCAAGGAAGTACTTGTAGTTTTCTCTTAATTTATCTTCATCAATATCTTCGTATTTTTTTAGGGTGTCTTCGAGTTGGGAAAGTCTTTCTGGTTCCCAGCCTGGTAGCTCAAAGTTACCTGCCCCACTCAGAATTTCATCTACCATGTCCCTAGGGCTTAGGCCTTCTACCTTCTTTTGGTCAAAGGATAGAGTATTGGAGCCATCTTCTAGTTCTTTTTTGAGGTCAGTTTTTACCCAGTCAAATACTGGCATGAAGTTATAGATTACAGTCTTGACCCCACAAGCAGCCATATTTCTTAGTGATTGCTTGTAGTTTTCTATATATTTATCTCTTGTGTCAAGGCCCATCTTTATATCTTCATGAACATTGATTGACTCGATTACTTCGCAGTCAAGGCCAACTTCATGGCATTTATCAACATATTCTTGGAAAACATCTTTTTCCCATACTTCTCCAGCTTCCCATTCATTCATCATTGCCATAACTCCTGTAACTCCAGGAATTTGGGCAATGTATTTTAATGGTATAGGATCATTGTTTCCATAATGTCTAAAGGTCATTTTCATAATTTTTCTCCTTATAGGTACTTCTTTAGAGTTTCTCTAACTGATCCAGGTTTTTCACTAAGCTCTTCTATATATTTTTTAACTAAGTCACTTAGTCCAATTTCTTTTAGGTCTACTCCAAATATATTTTTATTGCCTAATAGCTTGTTTAATCCTTCTGTTTCCTTGAATTCTCCTAAAGCTATTCCCTCAAGGTCCTTTTGAAGTTCTTCCATTAATGGATCTGGAGATAATTCAAACTTATCTCCCTCATCATCAACTCCTAATAGGTATCTAACCCATCCAGCTATAGCAAGAGAGATATATTTTAGATCTTTTACATCCTTATCCTCATCTTCTATATAGGATTTGATTGTTTCACCAAACCTTATTGCCATTTTTTGAGAAGTATCGGTCGCAATTCTTTGAGGGGTATCTGGTATAAATGGATTTGGTAGTCTAACATTTATAACTTCATCTATAAAGTCCTTTGGATTTAGGATTTCTGGGTCCACTACAACTGGTAGGGCTTCGTCATATCCTATTTTCTTTATAAGACTTACAAGGTCTTCATCCTTCATTTCATCAGATATTGACTCATAGCCAAGGACACAACCGTAGGTAGCAAGGGTTGTATGGAGAGGATTTAGACAGGTTGTTACCTTCATTTTCTCTACCTTGTTTACCTTGTCCCTATCAGTAAGATAAACACCGGCCTTGGTAAAATCAGGTCTACCATTTTTAAAGTCATCTTCGATGACTAAATATTCTGTCTCTTCACTATTAACAAATGGGGCTATATAGGTATTTTTGGAAGTGATTACAGGATCCATTTCATCAAATCCAAGCCCTTCTACATAGTCCTGAACTTCCTTAGCAGGTCTAGGAGTAATCTTATCTATCATTGTCCATGGGAAGGATATATCATTTTCTAGATAAGTGATGAAATCATCTTCTACCTTACCAGCTTCATTCCAACTCTTTGCAACAAGCATAACAGATTCTTTAATCCTATCACCATTTTGTGAGCAGTTATCAAGGCTTAGGAGGGTTAGTCCCTTGCCAATATTCTTAAATCTCTTGTATAGCATACTTGTAACTATACTCATAAGGTGTTTTGCTTCAGATGGATTATTTGCTAGGTCTTCTTTCACCACATCCATAAGCTCGCCATTAGGCACATAAAGGTTGTAGCCCTTTTCAGTAATTGTAAAACTTGCTATCTGTAAATTAGGATTCAAAAAGACTTCTTCAATCCTATCCATATCTGCCAAAGTTAGGGATTCAGCTAGGTTTGCTATCAAGTTTGTATCAAACTTACCGTCCTTATTAAGACTAACTGATACAGCCAAGTTGTCATAAGGTTTATAAATCTTCTCAATGATTTCTTCATCAAATGTTTCAACAACTGAGATGCCCCTATCAAACTCCCCTGCGTCTACTAAATCTTGGGCAATCCTTGCGATATAGCCCCTAAAAATATTACCCGACCCAAAGGCAAGCCACTTAGGGTCTTTTATTGAGTCTTCCCTTAGCTTATTAACATCAAAAGTAGGAGCCTTATCCACTAGTTTATTAATTTCTTCTATATTTTTTTCTTCTAATTTCATAAATCAACCTTTCTTTAATCGTCTCCCGTTTGTAATCGCTTACATTTACAATAGGAATAAGTTTCTTTAGTATTTCTTCTTAATATTCAAGCCTTTTATTTATAAGTTATTTTTAACTGGTCTCCTTATCCACCAGTTTGGCTTTTATCATATTAACTCTTTTTACATCATCTCCATTATTTAATTTTATTAATGTATCTACTGCTACTTGAGCTTGGATTGGTATCCTCTGATCGATTGAAGATATTCTGCTATTGGTATATTCAGTAACTAATTCATTGTCAAAACCACATATAGCAAGGTCTTCTGGTATTCTTATGCCCCTATCTATAAAAGATTTATAAAAACTTATGGCAATTTTATCGACTTCAAATTGAATTGCATCAACTTTTTCTTTTTTTATAAAAGAGATTACATCATCTACTTCTTTATCGATATCTTTTACCGTAAGTTCTATAAATTCATTGTCAGGATAATAGGTCTTGAGTCCTTTGATGAATCCTGCTTTTTTAGTTATGTAGGCACGGGTCAAAAATCTTTGATCTCTGGATATAAGCAGAGGTTTCTTGTAGCCCTTATCTCTAAAATTTTTTAAAGACTGCTCCATTGCATCAACCTCGTCACAGCACACATAGGCAAGTTTACTAGCTTTGGTATTGTCAATAACGTTTAGCATAACAACCGGTATATCATCACTTACTTTAGACAATTCTTTTAAAAACTCTCTCTCACCATAGGTGGAACCTACTGTTATAATTCCATCAACTTTTTTCTTTTGTAAAACATTTAGATATTCTATTTTTTCTTTATCCTCATCCGAAGTATTACATAGGATAGACACCATGTTATTTTCTTTTAGATTTCTTTCTAATTCGTAGGCTGATTGGTTATCAAAGTAATTTCTTATATTTCCAACCATTATTCCTATGTCATTAGTCTTGTTTGAGGCAAGTGCTCTGGCTACGTCATTAGGAACATAGTCAAGCTCTTTTATAGCTTCTTCAACTTTTCTCCTGGTCTTATCTGTAACTACCTCTTTGTTATTAATAACTCTAGACACTGTAGCTACAGACACACCAGCATATTTAGCAACATCATATATATTCATACTTACTCCCAATATTAGTAATCTAATATTATTATGATACCTTTTATTGCAATCATATGTGTACTGGTAAGCGATTGATTGTAACCGGTTACATTTTGCTAAAGATATATGGTGTTGACAAGGAAAAATACGTATAAACAATAAAGCGTTTTCTTATTGTTTAACTTAATGATATCATAAAATTCAAATAATTGCAAATATAATTGCAAAAATAATCCACTACAACTACAACAAAAACTTGG
>JALEUV010000015.1 GCA_022780515.1 Anaerococcus sp.
TTTAACTGAAACTTTCTAGTTTCCAAAAACTGGGCCTCACTTGGTGCTATGGCTATGGGTTGGTATTTCATCCCTTCTTCAAGTACAGCCACTTTGTTGGCGTTCTTAGGCCCCTGAAAGGCTGCATTCCACGACGCTCTAGCTCTTTCTGGGTCTTTAATAATACCTGGATGCTCTAAAACTCCACCTGGTTGTGCTCTATTTTGGAAAAAGCTAGCGCCATAATCTTCACAAGCCATAGCCATTCCAATAGCATTCTTGGCCATGGTAATTGGTTAATATCCAATAAGTCCATCAAAACCAAGTCCAGGTATATGAAGGACATCTTCTTTTAAGAGATAAACTTCCTCTGAGTTGTGATTGTATTTATAGAAGATTTCTCCATCTTCACTTCTCATAAAAGTCATCTTGTTTGGCATTAATGGATAAAGTCCAATAACCCCATTTCTCCCATTACAAATTATTTGAGCATAGGCATTACCCCACAATAAAAGGTGGGTCATTAATGTTTCTCTAAAGACAAAGGAAGTCATTTCATCATTAGGTTCATTATGTAATAAGAAGTATATGGCATGGTCTTTTGCTTTTTCCTTTGAGTTTGAATCTCCTCTATTATATAAATGAAGAGGAAGTCCTGCTAAGGTTTCAGCTAAAACTCTTACACAGGAGTAAACGGCTGTCATTTGCATGGCAGTAAATTCATTCACGTTCCTTCCTGCTGTTGATCTCCCAAATAAAAAAGACGATGAAGATATCCTCTCCCCGTCTTTAGGTTTATCTCTTGACTTACCTGTGCCCTTATGGGTAAATATTAAGTTTAAAATGTTTATATTACCACCTCCTAAAATTAGCCATAAGAAAAGCACCTACTAATGTAGATGCTAAAATTTATTTTTTTCTTTCTTCAATGAGTTTATTATATTCATCTTCTAGTTTTTTTCTCTCCTCTTTAGGTATCTCCATTGCTAGTCTAGAACTTATGGAAGATATTCTAAAATCAAGTAATAAACTATTTCTATCCTTTCCATTTATTGTCTTCTTATTTCTACTTTTGTATTGTGATAAATTACCTTTAAAACTTTTGATTCTTTTATCTTCTATAATTAAAAGTGTATCTGCTAGGTTATTTATAAACTCCTCATCATGGCTTACAAATATAAATGGTCTATCATAAGATTTCAATAGATTTTCTAAGCTTTCTATAGCATTTATATCTAAAAAGTTTGTTGGTTCATCAAAAACAAGATAGTTAAAATCAGAAGTTAATATTTTAGCCAATTTTACCTTGGCTTTTTCTCCATCACTTAAAATACTTACAATCTTGTAGACATCATTAGTCTTAAATCCTAATCTTGCAAGAACAATCCTTGTCATTGTTTCGTCATATATAGACGTATTTAATACATTTTCTAGAATATCAGCGTCTTCTTCTAAAATATCACTCATTTGACTAAAATAACCTATCTTAAGATTTGGATGAACCCATACATTTTCTTTACAGAGAATCATATTTAAAAGTGTGGTTTTCCCACTTCCATTTTCTCCTATAAGAGCTATTTTAGAATTATTTTTTACTTGAAAGTTTGATTTTTCAAATAAAATCTTATTTCCAAACTCTTTATTTAGATTTTCTCCTCTTATTAAAATTTTAGAATGAAGTCGTTTATTATCTGGAATGGATAATTGTATTTCTGTATTTTCTTTAGGTTTTTCTTTTACTTCTAGTTGATTTATTCTGGATTCTACAGATTTTACTTGCTTATCTAGTTTTTTCTTGTTTTCTTGACCACCCATCTTATGGAGTCTTGCTTCTGAGTTTCCCATCCTTTTAGGAGTGGTTCTTACTTTTGATGATTGATCTTTTATATTTATAGCTAAATTTTCAAGTCTTCTTTTTTCTTTTATATAATTTGAATACTCTTTTTCTTTAAACTTAAGTCTTTTCTGTCTTTCTTCAAGATAGAATTTGTAATCTCCATTATATTCTTCAATTTTCCCATTTTTTAATTCTAGAATCTTTTTACAAGTTCTATTTATGAAATCACGATCATGCGAAATTAGAAGATATCCTACTTTTCTTGAATTTAGCTTTTCTATAAGTTCTTCCTTCTGCTTTAAGTCTAAGTGAGATGTAGGTTCATCTATTAATAGAAATTTAAAACTATCAGATAATAGACCTGTTATTTTTAATCTTTGTGCCTCTCCTGGACTATAGTTATCATCAACCTTTAACTGTGATCTAGAATAGATTTCGTTAGAAAAATCGTTG
>JALEUV010000019.1 GCA_022780515.1 Anaerococcus sp.
AAGGAATATTTTTGTAAAAAGTTTTGCCATCTAATTGGTCATAAATATCCTTGAAAGGATCTTCTACCTCCTCTACTACTTCTTCTTCCTCAGAAACATCTGCCACTTCACTTGCTGACTCTTCCAAGTCCTCATCCCTTACTTCATCCTTTGGAGAGCAAGCTATAAGGAAGGCTAGGCTAAATAATATAATTCCTATGTATTTTTTAATAAGGCTTCCTTTGATATAATTATATCACTTTTGTGTCAATAATTGATAAAGCCTATAAATTTAGCCTCTTTTACTATCCATAATAAAGCAAAAACCCTATTTAAAATATTTTAGGCAAAGAAAAATCCCCCAGTCAAATAACTAAGGGACCTATACTGCCTGTAAGATTTTTTTCATTTCACAAATTTTGGAAGCGTCATATTTTCTGAATGTTCTTAAAGCTCTTTGTTCATTATTGAAACACTTCCAATAGCCTACGCACTTATAATTTTCGCTTGATCTGAAAAAAATAATGTCTTCTAGGGGATATCCGAGGAATACTCCAATTTCTACAGGGTAGGACTGGCTAAATCTTTCTTTTAGGATTATAAAATATTCGTTTGGTTTGGAGAGGTCTTTATAACCGTAACTTTCTAAAAAAAGCTTGATGTTTTCTTCATTTAACTTTTTTCTTAGTCTTTCTTCCCTATAAAAATATATGAGTACCCTATCATCTTCTTCCTTTAGTTCATAAAAGGAAAGTTCGAGGATTTCCATTATCTTATCTTTCTGCCTATCCCAGAGCTCTTTTAGTCTTCTCCTGCTATTGGTCAAAGATATAAGGCTGCCGAGCTTTTTTTTGTGAATTAAGGGCGCTAGATTAAATTTTAATATGGAGATGAGATAATCTAGGTCCTTAAATTCGTCAAGTTTGCTGTAGAAGTCCAGTAGGTAACCTACTGGCATTATTCTCCTAGTTTCCTTCCGATTTCTTTACATTCTTCTATGGCGCTATCATCTGGGATATCGTAAGCTATAAGGCCGTCTTCTTTTACAAGTTTAGCTCCTGTTGCCTTTACTTCTTCAACCCATTTTTCCATCCATTCGCCTTCTGCCCATTGGTAAGATCCAAAGAGTAGGACATCCTTACCTGAAATTTCATTGTTGGCATCATCCATGAATGGTCTCATTTCGTCTTCTTCAAGTTCTTCTTGACCCATAGCTGGGCAACCAAAGGCTACTCTATCAGCCTCTTTTACATCATCAAGGCTTGCCTCACTTACATTTATAAGCTTTACATCAGCGCCTTTTTCTCTCGCACCTTCTGCGATAGCATCAGCCATGGCTTCTGTGTTACCTGTGCCTGACCAATATATTATATTTACTTTCATATTTCCTCCTTTTTCAGAATACATGATTAAGATTAAGTAAAATGATATTGAATATCATTTCAATTTATATTATAATAGATCTAGACATAGATTTATATCAAAAAAATATCGTATTCTTTTATAAAGGAGTATTTATGGAAGATTTTATTAAGATTGGAGATGGGCTAGATGGATCTTGCCTAGATCTAAATGAAATTTGTAATACTTGTCTTGACTCAATAGATGATATGGAAGATTATTTGAGAAATTTGAATAGCTTTTTGTACGCCTATACATATTTAAAGTACAAAAGAAACCTCTATGACATATACAAGTTAAATAATTTAAAAATAGGGGACAATCCTAGCAGTGATTTAGTTTTTTCTATAGCTAGGTCCTACAAGATGGAAGTATGTGAAGGCTGTGCCAATAATTGTAATGAAACTATAGATACGTGCCTAAGGATTATCGACAAGGAATGTTGTAAGAAACTTAGCCTGGATGAGCTTGCAAGTAGGGTTCATATTTCTAAGAACTACCTTTCCTTTTTGTTTAAGAGGGAGGTAGGCCTATCTTTTAATAAGTATATAAACCTTAGGAGGGTTGACCAGGCCAAGAGGATGATTATGGCTAATGAAAGCCTAGACCAGGTGGCCTATGCCTGTGGCTATTCTTCCCAAGCCCATTTTTCGGCAAATTTCAAAAAATATACTGGCCTATGCCCAAAGGATTTTAAAAAGGAAAATGCCGGCTAATAAGATTTATTAATTTAAAAGGAGCAAGGTCCTATATTCTTAAGGCTTGCTCCTAACTTTATTTGATCCCAAAAAATTCTTGGACGTTTTTGCTTGTTCTTTTACAAAGTTTCTTTAGGTCCATCCCTCTAATATCGGCTATCGCTCTTGCTATCTCGATTATCCTACGAGGGTCATTTCTCTTTCCCCTATAAGGCTCTGGTGATAGGTAGGGACTGTCTGTCTCTAGCATTAGTCTTTCTATAGGGCAGAGTGCTGCCGCAGCCTTTTCATTGAGGCCATTTTTGAAGGTAACGACTCCCCCTATGGAGATATAAAAGCCTAGGTCCATGTATTTTTGAAGGAGGTCTTCTCCCTCACTAAAGCAGTGGATCTGTACCTTGAGGTCGGTGTAATCTTTTAAAATCTCGTAGGCATCGTAGCCGACTTCCCTGGTGTGAACTACAACAGGCTTATTAGCTTTCCTTGCAAGGTCTAACTGGGCCCTAAAGACTTCAGTTTGCTCTTTCTTATTATCATCCCTATAATAATAGTCTAGGCCAATCTCGCCAATGGCTACCACCCTGTCATTTTGGGCAAGTTCTTCTATTTGAGCTAAATCATCTTCTCCCATATCTTCTATTTCTTCGGGGTGGATACCCACTTGGGCATAGATATTATTATATTCCTTAGCTAGGTCTACTGCCTTCTTGCTATCAGCAAGGTTAGTTCCTGGATTTATAACTGCTTCTATGGAAAAATTAGATAGGTCCCTTATCAAAAAAGACCTATCTTCATCAAAAGCCTCATCCGTGAGATGGGCATGGCTATCTATCAATTTCATTAACTTACCCTAGATCCTGCCTTTAGATCTGATAAGAGTGATACAAGCGATAAGTCCTCTCCATCATCTGCAGCAAGGAGCATACCTTGGCTTTCTATGCCACGCATCTTCCTTGGAGCGAGGTTTTTTATTACTATTACCTTCTTACCTACTAGATCTTCTGGCTTGTACCATTTTTTGATACCTGAAACTATAGTCCTTGTCTTATCTTCGCCTATATCTACAGTAGATACTAGGAGCTTATCAGCATTAGGATGCTCCTTTGCTTCTAGGATTTCTCCTACTACAAGATCTAGCTTGTCAAAGTCATCAAATTCTATAGTAGCTTTGCCTTCTTCTTCACCTGAGCCATTGGCCTTGAGCCTGCTATCTATTAGAGCTTGGTTGGCTTCATGGAGTCTCACAAGTTCCTTGTCTATATCTAGTCTATCAAAGAGGTTGGCTCCCTTATCTACCCTAGCTCCGTCTTCAAGAAGACCAAAGTTTCCTGCTGATTCAAAGCCCTTGTTATCAGTGCCAAGTTTGTCAAGGATTAGCTTGGAGGTATTTTTCATAACTGGCTCTATAAGTTGGGCTACTATTCTGATACATTCAGCTAGATTATAGAGGACCCTATTTAGCCTATCCTTATTCTCTTCATCACGGCCCAAGATCCATGGTTCAGTTTCATCTACATACTTATTTGCCCTACGAATCAAAGTCCATACAGTCTCTAGGGCTTGGTTGAAGTTAAAGTCATCCATTAGCTCTACAAACTTAGGATAAGTGCCTTTAGCTAACTCTATAAGGTCCTTGTCCACTTCTTCCTCGATACTTCCCTTAGCAACTAGCCCATCGTTGTACTTATAGATCATAGAAGTAGTCCTACTTACTAGGTTACCCAGGTCGTTTACTAGGTCTGAGTTGTACCTTTCCATAAACTTCCTAGCAGAGAAGTTACCATCAGAACCAAAGTTAAATTCCCTTAACATATAGAACTTGAGGGCATCTGCCCCATATAGGTCAACTAATGGTTCTGGATACATAATATTTCCCTTGGACTTACTCATCTTGTCATTGTCAAAGAGGATCCAACCATGGGCAAAGACCTTCTTTGGTAGAGGAAGATCAAGAGCCATAAGAAGGGCTGGCCAAATTATAGTGTGGAATCTCACTATGTCCTTTCCTATAAGGTGGACTGATGCTGGCCAATACCTCTTAAACTTCTCCTCATCATCCCCATAGCCTATGGCAGTTAGGTAGCAAGATAGGGCATCTATCCAAACATAGACAACGTGCTTGTTATCAAAAGGTACATCTACTCCCCAATCAAAGGAAGTCCTTGTTACAGATAGGTCATCTAGTCCCTTGTCTATGAAGTTGTTGATCATCTCCTTTTGTCTAAACCTAGGCTCCAAGAACTCAGGGTGATCTCTATACAATTCTTTAAGCCTATCAGTGTACTTGGAGAGTCTAAAGAAATATGTTTCTTCCTCTTGGTACTCTACATCCCTACCACACTCAGGACACTTGCCATCCACTAGTTGGGATTCAGTCCAGAAGGTCTCATCAGGAGTACAATAGTATCCCTTGTATTCTCCCTTGTAAATATCTCCCTTTTCATAAAGCTTATTAAAGATTTCTTCTACATCCTTCTCATGTCTTTCTTCAGTAGACCTAACAAACCTATCATAGTCAATCTCAAGCTTTTCCCAAAGAGCCTTGGTTTCATCAGCTATCTTGTCAACAAATTCTTGAGGAGTTTTGCCAGCAGCTTGGGCTGTTCTCATGATCTTTTGACCATGCTCATCAGTACCTGTTGTCAAAAATGCGTCATAGCCTTGTAGGGTTTTATATCTTTTCAAAACATCAGCTATAACTGATGTATAAGTATTTCCGATATGTAAATTAGAATTTGGATAATATATCGGAGTTGTTATATAATAAGGTTCTTTTTTTGTCATAATATTACCTTCCTAACTCTTTTTAAATGCTATTTCTATCATACTACAATTGGTATAAAAGTCATTTCCCCTTGTAATTTAACTTAATTCTTGTATATTATTTATAAATATAGACTTACAATAGACCTAGTAGCTGGACCTTGAAATAGGTCCTGTGAAATTACACTCTATTTTGTTTAAGGCGAGCCTGACGTCTGTTTAGGCACTGAGTATAAAAAAAGGTGGTACCGCATTATTTGCCCTTTTATGCTCTTTTTTTGTACCAAATTATAGGAGGAAAAATGAAAATAACTTACGATAAAGAATTTGACAATATCTTTGATGAACTAGTAGCTAGGGGCTACTACGAACAATCTACCAACGAAACAGAACTAAAAGACCTACTCAAAAATGAAAAAGTAAAATTCTACTGTGGCTTCGATGCTACAGCTGATTCTCTCACAGTAGGCCACCTTATCCAAATTATGGTAATGATTAGGATGCAAAACTACGGCCACAAGCCAGTTGCCCTCCTTGGCGGGGGCACAACCCTCATAGGCGACCCTTCAGGTAGGTCAGATATGAGAAAAGTCATGACAGTAGAAACTATCGACCACAACGCAGAGTGCTTCTACAAGCAATTCCAAAGGTTCCTAGATTTCTCAGATGGAGAAGCCACCATGCTAAACAACAAGGAATGGCTTCTCAAACTAAAATTTGTCGACTTCCTAAGAGATGTTGGAAGTGAATTCCTAGTAAATGAAATGCTCAAGAAAGATGCCTACAAAAACAGGATGGCAGCAGGAGGACTTACCTTCTTCGAATTTTCCTATATGCTCCTCCAATCCTACGACTTCTTGCACATGTATAGAGAAAATGACGTTATCCTAGAAATAGGAGGATCAGATCAATGGTCAAATATCATCGGTGGAGCTGACCTTATCAAGAAAAAAGAAAATGGCAAGGCCTACGGCATGACCTTCTCCCTCTTAACAACTGCTGACGGAGTCAAGATGGGTAAGAGCCAAAAGGGTGCAGTATGGCTAGACGAAAACAAAACAAGTCCTTACGAAATGTTCCAATACATGAGAAATGTTGATGATAGGGATGTAGAAAAATTCCTCCTTCAACTAACCTTCTTACCAACAGAAGAATGCAAAAAACTAGGCTCTGCCACAGATGCCAAGGACATAAACTTCGCAAAAGAAACCCTAGCCTACGAAGTAGTAAAACTTGTACATGGAGAAGGCAAGGCCAAAGAAGCAAGAGATGCAGCCAGAGCCTTATTCTCTGGCAAGGGTAACGAATCAGCTATGCCAACCACAACCATAGATAAATCAGACCTTCCAACGGGACTCCTAGCCCTAATGACAAAGATAGGCCTCACCAAGTCAAACGGTGAAGCAAGAAGAATAGTTCAACAAGGCGGAGTATCCATCAACGATACCAAAATCACCGACCCCTCCTACGAGGTAAATGAAGACACCTTCGAAGACAATAAAATAATCATAAAAAAAGGTAAGAAAAACTTTCACAAGGTGGAAGTAAACTAAATTAAA
Source organism: Anaerococcus sp. (assembly GCA_022780515.1). GTDB lineage: Bacteria > Bacillota > Clostridia > Tissierellales > Peptoniphilaceae > Anaerococcus. The sequence goes on from JALEUV010000019.1 coordinate 6,401, forward strand.
AACAATCAAAACTACCAGCAAAGCTTAAAATTTGCACTGCGCCTAAATGAGCTAATACCGGCACGCCCCTATTGGGGCTGTCGAGTATTCCATCTCATGTACCACTATCCCAACGACTGCTTAAGTAGTTCTTTATTTGTTCTTTTTTGACTTCCTCTCCCGTAAAGGGGTCATTGTGCATGTGATTATCACAATTATACATCAAGGGGTTTTTTGGTGCTTGTAGCTAAAGTTTTTTTCTTCCACCTCAATCGCAGGTGGTTTTTTGTTTTGCTCTCTTTCGTTCGCTCAATACACACTTAAGTGCAAAAAAAGGATGCCAGCTTTTGCTAGCACCCTTGGGTTTTGGTGGGGTCTTGGTTTTATCCCCTGGGGTTATTCTACTTCTTCGATTTCGGATTGGTCTAGGATATCATAGTCTTCTTGGTTGACTATTTCCTTATAGGCCTTGGCTTTGGCTACTACTGGGCCATTTTTGTTGGCTAGTACCTTGCTTGTTATCATTTTGTCCATTGCCTCTTTTACAGTTTTGTCATTGAGATCAGCCTTTGGGCTATCTACTGTGAGTGTTTTGTTCTTGCCTTCCTTGTCTTTGAATTGTAATTTTACTCTGATTTTTTCCATATTTTACCTCCTATATTTCTTCTTTGGTTATTTTGAATAGCTCGTAGCCATCGTTATCAACTAGAGTTGAGTAGGCATTGGCAAAAGTTCTGAGTCCCTCATCCCCTATTTCTTCAGATACCTTGGTAAATGATTTGCTAAAGGTTGTTTCCTTACCATCTAGGTCATCAATGGTTTTAAATACGATTTGTAAGTTCATTATATCCTCCTTTTATTCTCTTGTAAGCTTACACCTATATATAGAATTAGAGGGCGAATCTTCCCGATTTTTTTGTTTGTGTATTATGGCCTAATAAATAAAGTTATCCCTCCTTATCATCTCCCTAAGTTTGTTTAGGGCAAGGCTGTGGCGGTTAGCTATGGTCTTTGATGATTTGCCTAGGTCCTTGGCGATCTCTGCGTTGGACAAGTTGTCAAAGTACTTGGCCTTGATTAGATAGGATTCTGTAGGAGGCAAGTCTTCTATATATGCCATTAGCTCTCTTAACATGTCCCTTCCTATAAGCTCTGCTTCTAGGTCTGTACTATCTTCTAGGGTCGTGATTATCTCTTCTCCTTTGGTATTGTGCTCGTTTAGAGAGATGGGTCTTTTTTTCTTGGCCGCATCTAGGAAATAATAGTTCAATTTATTCTTTAGGTAGTTGGGAAAGCCACCCCTGGTCTTATCGTAGCTAAGGTAGGCATCATAGGCGATTTCCATGGCCTTATCATATAAGTCAAAGTGCTCTCCCAAGAAAGCATATTTCTTAGTAGTTGCAAGTATTAGTGGTTTGCATCTTTCTATAGCTTCGTACATTTCTTCCATAATATCCCTTTCTGAAGCTAGCTTCTTGTGTCGACACCCTTATAATAACAGGTTTTGATGGAAATGTTTAATTGGCTAATGGGTATTAATTTAGAAATTTTGACCAATAAAAAGCCTTAAGGTGTAAATACTCCTACCTAAGGTCTTTTGACATAAAGAATCTCTAGGGAAAATACCCTCCTATAATCTATCTATAGGTGAAGGGAGGAGAAAAAATATTTAAGAAAGGAGTAGCGTCACTTTCTTAAAATCCCTAGGCAAAAGGAAATTTGACCTAGAGAAATCTAAGAAACCTATGTAGGTAGGTAGACGCAAAAACAATATGGATCTAATTAAATTTATTAGTGACATCGGCTTTCCCATAGCCCTTTGTCTTATCCTAATCTATAGGATAGAGACAAAGATTGACACAATTAGCTTAGACCTTAAGGAAATTAAGGAGAAGCTAGGGAGGACCTGGGAGGATAAGGGGCGAGGATAAAACTCCCAGGCGAAGATTCGCCCCATAAGTGAGGTATATATGAATAAATCAATTGACAAAATGATAAACTACGCAAGAAATCAAAAGGGTAGAGTAGGCTATTCCATGAATTATCCAGCAAGACTTGGGCCATACTATATGGACTGTTCTTCCTTCGTCTACAAGAGCCTAATGGCAGGAGGATTTATCAGCAAAAACACTCCTATAGGTAACACAGAAACCCTCTATAAATTAAATGGAAGTGTCTTTGAAGAAATATTTTCCTATGAAGACCTAAGACGTGGGGATATATTTATAAGGGGTAAAGAAGGCTATAGTGCCGGTGCAGGAGGACACACAGGGATATTCTTATCACAAGATAGCATAATCCATTGCAACGCAAAATATAATGGAGTAAGCGAAAATATGGCGAGCGAATTTCTAGATAGGTTTCGCTCAGATGAAGAAAGATACTTTAGACCGATAGGGGCAAGTCATACTCCCAGTAAGACAAAAACTTCTGGATCTGCCTTGGTTCTTGCTACTACCAATGTCAGAGCCTATCCCTCAATCTCTAGCCCTATAGTAGCCTACTATACTCCAGGCCAAAGAATAAATTACGATATGCTTACAAGTAATGAAGGATACTATCGGCTTTCCTATATAGGAAGTCAGTCAGGCAAGAGAAGATATGTTGCCTATGGAGATTACAGCGGCAATAGACGGATAGATATAGGACAATAAAGCTAAAAAGAAAAGAACTCTTCCGGGATGGTAAATCTGGGGGAGTTTTTCTGATGGGAATAGTTAAGATAAAACTTGGTATAGAGATCCAAGATAAAAATGTCTTAGCTTATGGCGCTTATTAAAACTACCATAAGCTTTAGTAAAGATAATTGTAAGAATGGCAATATAATATGAGCCAGATTACAAAAATCCCCATCATTTTATAAAAATAATGGGTGTTAGTAGAAAGTAAATATCTATCTAGATATTAAAAACATCTAGGAATAAAGTCCCTGCGGAAGATAATAATTTTTCTTTTATTAAATTGCAGACTTATAGTAAATAAGTATTTTGAGCTTGACTCTGGATAGATGCGGGTAAGGGAGTTAGCAAATTTGAGCAAAAGATAAGAGCCTATCGATTGATAGGCTCTTTCTCTAGTGAGTACCGCGGTTTTACTACTTAAAAGTCTTCGAGTGCACTCTTTAACGACTTCAGTATCTATTAGTTATTTTTTTTGCTTGCTGCGTAAGCTACTGAAGCTGCTGCAAGTACACCTGCAACTCCAGCAACACCTACAACGCCTGTTTTAGCATTTTTAGCAGGTTTTTTAACTGTTTTTACTTCAGTTTTTGTTTCTGTTTTTTCAGCAGGTTCTTCTTCATTTTCGTCTGATGTATTTACATCAGCATTAGTTTCATCATCTTTATCAGCTGGTTCGTTTTCAGTCTCAGTTTCAGAATCAGCATCTGCTCCGTTTTCAGCTTCTTCGTTAGCTTCTTTGATATTAGCTTCGTTTTCTTCTAATAATTCATTTATTGCATTAGTATTTTCGTTAAGATCATCTGTTGCTTTTTTTAGTTCTGCGATTGGATCTGATTCTTCTTCACCTTCAGCAGCGTAAGCTGTTGAGAAAAGAATGTCAGAAAGTGCAACTGATTCACCCTTAGCTGCATCTAAAGCTTTATTTAAAGCTTCGATTTTTTCTTCTTGTTCAGCTAGTAATTTAACCAACTCATCTTCAATTGGTTTAACTGTTTCAGGTGTTTTATCTAGAAGTAATTCAGCAGCAGATTTAGTAACTTTTGCATTATATAACGCTGCTTCAGCTGCTTCTATAGCTTCTTTAGCATCAGTATCAGCATCTTCGCCTTCATCAGTTGGTTCAGCTGGTTTTTCTGCTGGTTTAACTAATGTTGCATCTCCATATTTTTCAGCAAGATCTAGAGTTGTAAGAAGT
>JALEUV010000039.1 GCA_022780515.1 Anaerococcus sp.
TACTTGCCCATATAGGCTACCTGATTTTTTATAGCATAATTATAAGATATCCCAAAAACCACCAAGATTGAAATAAATAGTGGATATAGGTAGGTTAGGATAAAATTATCACTAGCTAAGAATCCCTTAGTCCTTGATAGCTCATACATAAAAAATGTAGAACGTTCAAATATAAAGGATAAGGGAATTATAATTATAAGGGATACAAGGAAAAAACATATGTTTTTCTTTAAGAAATCTATAAAACTCACCTTGGTCATGCCACTATTCCTCCTTCTTCATTAGTCTTCTTATAAGAATGATTAAAACTAATAATCTCAGCTAAGAAAAATAATCCTATATGAAAGATAAACAAAAATATACTTGGCTTATAGAGGTAGGTAAAGTCAATCAAATTATCTTGCCCTTTAAGGATAAAGCTTGATAGTATAAGTCCACACAGACCGCCTATTAGGCTTGCTGCTAGTGTTGCTGCTTTTAAATATCCTGCTTTGTCTGTGTATTATCAGAAGCTTAGACAAAGGGGTAAGGCTCATGGTACAGCTATTGGTGCAGTTGCTAGAAAACTTACTAACATTATTTTTGCTGTTTTGAGGGATAACAAAGCTTACATACCTAATACTTAGTTGTTATTCAATTGTTAATTATTTTTTCTAAGCCTAAACTTTAGGCTTGTTTAACGTGCCTTAAATTTCAAGATAAATTATTTTTTATTTTCTCTTGACATTTGATAGCTGGTCTAAATATTATTTATAATTTTGTTTTGCATACTACAAGTCTTTTTAAATTTACTTGAAGAATTGCCCATCTAATATGAATACTAATTTTCAAAAAACATTCTATTCTACCGTATTTCTACTTTTCGTTGATATGAATTAGACCTTGATTAAATATTTCTCTTACATGATCATCAACTAAGGAATAATATACTACTTTGCCTTCTTTTCTGTTTTTCACTAAATTAGCTTGCTTTAAAACTCTCAGCTGATGGGAAATTGCTGATTGTGTCATGTTAAGTAATACAGCGATATCACAAACACACATTTCAGCTTCATGTAAAGCCCATAATATCCTGATTCGTGTTGAATCTCCAAATACTTTAAATAATTCTGCTAGATCATAAAGGATTTCTTCTTGAGGCATTTTATCTCTAACTTGATTTACAATATCCTCATGAATTACATTGCAGTCACATCTTTCAATTGAATTAAATTTTTCAGTCATATTATCACCTCTTTTTAAACTATTTCATCTGAATACTTGCACAGGTATTCATACGTTGTATATTTATTATATTATTGTTTTTCTCTTGTGTCAATAGTTATATGAGAATTTATTCAAGTGTTTTTTTATATTATTTAAAATATCTCAAAAACATCTACTAAGACATTAGTACAGTCCTTTCTCGGTATCCTGTTCCATACATATCCTTTAAACAAATCCTTAAAAATAAAGACTTCTCCTTCGTACAAGTTTTCGGTTTCTTTAATAGCTTCATCTAACAGCTTATTATATCACTCATGTGGTCAACTCCTTATCAATAACCTTATAAACAACATTTTTGATAATATCACATGTATAAATCATGTAAAAGTCAATGCAAAAACCGCCAATCAAGAGAACCTAACTCTTAATTGACGGTTTATATTAGTATTAAATCATACTTCCATTTCAATTCCAGATTTAAAGCATATTACAAAGTGGTCATCATAAACACTAACATTCTGGATAATCTTCCTTACTAGGGTATCATCATATGTTGCATATCTAAATCAATAAGTTTTTTAAATAACCTTTTATAACTTAATTCCATATAACCTCCAAGATTATTTTTTCGATAGCTAATCTCGTACATATATACATTTAAAAAATACTTATGTTTGTTATTACATACAAATCTATTATAACATTAACTATAGGTTATTTTCAATCAATTGATATATCACTTTAAAAAAGCAAAAAAATAAAGGCAGTCCGAAGACTGCCGATATTTACCTCTCTGCACCTTTGCTATGGTCTTTCTTGTTTGACTTAGCTTTGTCATCTGTCTTAAAGCTTTTTATTTGCCCTAATATGGACTTTTTATCCTTGTCTTGACTCTTTACTTGTTCTTTTGCTTTTAAGAGCTTAGAAGACAAAATACGGACATTCTTATGTTCTTTCCCTTTGTTATCGATACTTGTTTTTACTTGTCCGAAGATTTTAACAAAATCGCCTTGTTTAAGGTTCTCTATATCTTTTGTCTTATCTCCATAAGCTGAACAATTGGTATAAACTTTATTTCCGTCATCATCTTTTGAAACAATCGAAAAATTACTTACTTTGAACTTTTCTCCATTTGCATTTTCTCTTTCAAGATTTTCTACTTTGCCAGCTATATTACCCACGAGATTTATGAGGTCGTCTTTTTCTTCAAGTTCATTGGTATTTTCAATGAACTTACCTTGTTCTTTCATATCATCAATCATATAGTCAAAGTCATCACTTAGTAGACCCGTTGTATCATTGTTCATATATAAAACATAGACTTCTTCAAGTGCCTTTTCATCATTGACTCCTTTTTCTATACTCACAAGTGCTTTTATAAAATCTTTGTAATTATCATTAATCATTTCTTCTAAGTTTTCTCTAATATCTTTGTATTCCATATTTTCCTCCTTGTAATGAATAAGGAGAGCCTTTCGCTCTCCTCTATCGTTCTTGTCCTTTTTCACTTTTTTCTTGGTTTTTATCTTTTTCTTCTTCTGATTTGAATTTTGATATTTGTCCTAATATTGATGGCTTCTCTTCCCTTGCGTTAAGATTATCTTCTACATCATAAGTTGATTCAAAGTAATCACTATCTTTAAAATCATTGTCATACCTATCTGGTATCCCGTCATTATCAAGATCTTTTGCAAGTGGATCATAGAAGTTTCCATCATCATCTATTTCTAAGCCTAAAGCTTGTTTCAAATCTTCTTCATCTACTGATACCAGATCATCAAAACTTGACATCTTTATGGCTTCAGTCATATCTTTAAGAGCTTGTGAATTAGATATATCTTCATCTACAAAAGATTCTGTTCTAATAGCTACATCATCTACATACTGAGTCCATGTTTTTTCTTCCAAATTTACCTCATATTGAATAGAGTGCTTACCATCTGGTGTCTCTGTATAGGCAAGTCCTATATGGCTTAAATCGGGATATAGTTTGTCAAAGTCTTCATAGCTATTAGATTCTGAAAACTCATAGTTAGAATAATCAACTATCGCCCTCTTTAAATCTTCTAATAGTGGTGATTGGTTTTCTAACTCTTCTACTTCTCCCATATCTAAAAGTTTATTAATCTCAGCTAATCTTAGCGTCTTATCCCTTAACTCATCTGCTTTTTCAAATGGTTTTGTCAATTCTACTTTGGCATTTTCTAAAGATTCTTTATAGTTTTCAAGGTTTTGATTTAATCTTTCAAGTTTTGAAGGCATTTTTTCAATGGCATTATCAAGCCTTGTTATATTACCATCAGTAGAGTTTGAAAACTCTCCAAAGTATTCTGCTTTTCCTAGAAGTTTAAAAGTGTGAGTGTTAGTCATAAAGTTATATGAAACTTGTAAGTCTAAATTTCTATATTTACCAATAACCTTGCTATCATTTAT
>JALEUV010000096.1 GCA_022780515.1 Anaerococcus sp.
TGTTTTGAATATCTTCAGTGTTTAATGTAAAATGTAATTGGGTCATTTGTTCCTCCTAGTAGGTTTTTGTTGCTAAAAGCATTGTACTAGTTTAGGTTTCAAATGACCTTTTTCTTTTTACACAATTATACGGACTCTATCCTCGGATGAGAATATTAATAATATCATTAATATTGAAGGAATAAATAAAAAGAATTTTATACTTCCTCTAAGTCTTGATGGACTTAAGGACAGAGGATTTGGTAAAATTAAAAACGGTCGGATAGAAGAAGTGCTAATGATGCATTCGATATAATTATTTATAATTCATCTAAAGAAAAGAGATTGTGGATTTATACATTAATACAAACTTGTGGCTTTGTAACTTTTTCAGTATATCAATTTGTGTGGCAAGCTGTTGCTAGAATATTTCTATCAGAGGACGGATTTTTAGTTTTGCTTAGAAACTATAATATGGTGATTATTATAATAGCTGGTATTTGACAAAAAAATAACTAGTGACATAAAGTTACAATATGCAGGTTTTATGTTAGTTATTCCAATTTCCTTATATTTTTTGTATTTGGCAGATAGTCTTAATAAAGTTATTTTGTTTCTAACTATCTACGTATTTTTCAGATTCCTTATAGAACATATTTTATCGGAATATATACAAGATTATATACCTGATAAGCTTAGATCAGCTACAGTATCACTGGTTTCATCTTTATCAAGTGTTATACTTGTAATTATTCAGACTCTTATAAGTTGGGTTCTTGATTTTTATTCAAATAAATACTTTTTAAATGGAGTTTGATAATCTAGATATTTTCTGGATTTTATATTAAGCTCCATTAAGTTTTGAATCAATAATTATTCTACTCCAAATTTTGATAAATCGGTTTTCCTTTGGTATTATTTTATTAGTAGTCCATTCGAGTTTAGGTGCCATTATTTGTAATGTAGATTATACATCTGGAAAGTAAAAGTATATTCTTTGTTTTTCAACTTCTTTATAGCAGGCAAATCCATTTCATCTATCAGATGTAAATGTCTTTATAGCATCTTTTGGTAATGTTTCAGTTAATTTATTAATTGCACCTAGCCTAATTATTAATCTTTATTATTGAAATTTATGGTAAACATATAAAATAAATAAACTATTGACACTACCCAGGAAATCGTTATATAATAATGTTATATAGAATTTACATATTCACAGATTCTATAAATAATTACAGGAAAGAGTAGTTTATGAATGAGATAATTTGTACTACTAATAACGTTGTTATGCCATTGTGTGGATGTGTAATTGGTTCTTGTGGAAATATTGTTACACCAGATTAATTTGATAAGGAAATGCTAGCGAGATAATTTTCTTGCTAGCATTTAAAAATAGGGGGTGAGGTATGTATTATCCTAATTTAAATGTGTATATTTATAATAATGTATTTTATACTATGAATAGATTAGAACTAATGAATAAGAATATATTATATAAGTGCAATTCTTGTATTTGTAAATTTTGGTGTACTAGTTGTATAGGAAATCAAGATGAAGTAAATAGGATTAAAAGTAGCTTTAAAACTACTAATTGCTTTGGAAAACAGAAAATAACAGAGCTTACGCTTGATAAATTTATAGAAATTATAAATGAAGCTAGATTTGAAGCGTTCAGAGATAACATGGAGAATATATTATATGGAGAGGAATAACCTATTTAATTTAATAATTTATACAATTGTTAGTTTTCTTGCTGCTTTTTTCACTATAAGATTATCTTATATATCTGGTGATATAATCAATAGGATTAGTGGAGGTGTAATTCTAGAAGGGATAGGTCTTTATATATTGGCTGTTATGGGCCTTATATTTTTATACATAGTAGCAACCACCCTTAAGGCCTATTTCAAGAATTATATTTCATCCTCTAATGTTGGTAATTTAAGGAATGACTTGTATAGTTCTATAATGAATCTCGATAGGAAGACTTATAATAAGAAAGGTGGATCTTACTTTCATAATGTGGCTTATACCGATATGGAAACATTGAGAAAGTCTTATTTCTTGCCAAAGCTGTCTCTAATTGATAATAGTATTTTGCTTATAATAGCCTGTCTTGGAATTTTTACTATACATCCTATATTTTTACTTATTGCCCTAATTTCAACCTTTATTCCCTACATAATACCTAAGTTATATTCGAAGAAACTAAAGGAAAGGAATAAGGCTGTCTCAGAAAAAAGCGAAAGTTTTATAGGCTTTGCCAAGGAAGCCATTCTTGGTTTAAATGTAATCAGAGATTTTTCTCTAGAGGATAAGAAGATTGATGAGTTTGACCAAGCAAATTCTGATAAGTTAGAAGCAGAAAATGCCTTGACCTATACCCAAAATCTCCTTGGAGCATCCTACATCTTTACAGGCTTTTTTATGTATGCCTTTGTACTAGGGTGTGGAGTTATCCTCAATATCAAGGGTCTTATAAATGTTGGCGATATTATGGTTGCATCTCAATTAACTAATAATATAAGAACACCTATTATTGCTCTAATTGATAATAAGATGAAGTTATCGTCTACTAAGCCTATAAGGGATAAGGTAAGTCAGCTTTTAGATAAAAGGATTATCGAAGATAATAAAGATATGCCGGTATTTAGGCAAATAAAAATCAGGGACCTATCTTTTTCTTATGATGGAAAAACAAAGATACTAGATGGGGTTAATCTGGACTTAGACCTTGGGAAAAAATACCTCCTTGTAGGCGAGTCTGGATCTGGGAAATCTACTTTCCTAAAGATTTTAAGTAAGGAGAATAGTACATATGATGGAAGGATTGACCTAGGAGGAGTCGATTTAAAAGATATTGGATCAAGAGGCTGGAATAAGGTATCTTCCTATTTGAGTCAAGATGTCTATATTTTTGAAAGAGAACTTTCTTTTAATATAGCCCTAGATGAAAACTATGATAGGGATAAGTTAAATAGAGCTATTCATAAGGCGGGCTTGGATAATTTTGTAGAAGAGCTTGAAGAAGGCTATGATACCATAATCAAGGAATCAGCTACTAATATTTCAGGAGGGGAGAAGAAACGAATAGGACTTGGTCGAATTTTTTACAAGGATCCGTCAATACTTCTTTTGGATGAGCCTTTCTCAGCCTTAGATAAGCAAATAGCCCAAAGTTTAGATGATATGCTTGTTAATTTATCCGATAAGACAGTTTTAAATATATCCCATACCTACGATAAAAGGACTATAAAATCCTATGACTATGTGATTAGCTTCAAAGATCGTGGTGCAAGGCTAATAGAAGCTAAAGACTTTGCCCTAGGAAATGAAGGAGGTCTATAATGAAACTTTCAAAAAATAAATACTATTACCTAGCCTTATGCTTCATTAGCCTATATAGCTTGTTTAACATCTTCGTAGCATTTTCCTTTGGAGAAATCTTAAACTTAGTAAAAACTAGTAATTATGACAAGTTCCTAGCCATTATCCTAAAGGCCTTGCTTGTTATCTTACTTCTTGCCATAAGTTTTTATTACAAGGAAAAATTTAAGAGAAAGTACCTGGCAGGAGAGGTTTATAACCTTTCAAATAGGGTCTTTACCTCTACTATACTAAGTAGGTCTGAGCAAAACTCTGGTAAGGTTATTTCCCTACTTACAAACGATATTGTCCTATCACTTACATCAAGGATAAATCTGACCTTTGTAGTGGTAGAAAATATAATCCTACTCACCTTTGCCATCCTCGCCCTACTTAGTCAAAGGCTTAGTCTATCATTGGTAGTTATACTTGCAGCTCTTATATTGGTCAACTTTCCCAAATTATTCAAGGGATTTTTGTCTAAATATAGGAAGATTCAGACAGAGAACTTATCTAAGTTTAATAATTTCATATCCAATAGTCTAGGAGGATTTGCGACAATCAAGGACTTTTCTGCAGAGACTGCCTTCTTAAAAGATATGGATAAGTATGGCAAAGAATTTGAAAAATCAATGGTTAGTTCCAAGTTATCAATCAACTTAGCCAATAATATTCAATATGGATTTTCCTTCCTAATTCAGATTATAATCATATTATTAGCAGCGGTATTAATACATTTAGGTTACTTGGAGATAGGAAGTATCCTTATAGTCGGCCAACTCCTTTCTTTTGTAAGTGAGCCAATCGAGGAGATAGTTAATGCCAAAAATGAAGATCTTGCCAATGACTTAATAATAAAAAATTTAGGAGAAGTAGAAAATAAGGTAGAAGCTGATGGGACAATTGATAAGAAATAGCCTAGATGAAAAAATTGAACTCAAAAATATATCTTTAAATTTTTCATCCAAACAAGTCTTTGATAAGGTAAATCTAACCCTAGTAAAGGGCAAAAAATACGCTCTTATGGGGAAGTCAGGATCTGGTAAGTCCACCCTCTTTAAGCTAATTAAGGGAGAGATTAAGGCAGATAAGGGGAAAGTCCTTATAGATGGAGTAGACATCAACGACCTTACTAGGGAGTCCAAGAGAAATATTTTCCAAGCAATAGGACAAGATACTTTTTTATTTAATGGGACGATTAGACATAATATATTCTTATATGATAACTTTAGCGAGGATAAGTATAGAGAAATCCTCCAAAGAGTTAATATGAGAGCTACCATAGAGGCCCTAGCTGAAAAGGATATGACTATAATAGGGGAAAAATCTCAAGACCTATCAGGTGGGCAAAGGCAGAGAATCCAAGTTGCGAGAGGGCTTATAAGGGACAAAGATGTCTACCTATTTGATGAAGTAACTGCAAACCTTGATGAGGAAAATGCAAACTTACTAGAAGAAACCATAAAAAGCCTAGACAAAACAGTTTTAGCCATTAGACATAGAATAGACCCTAGCCTAAGAAACTATGATTACATAATCTACATAGATAAGAAAAAAGTAAAAGTAATGGACTACCAAGAATTTATTGAAAAGCAAGAGTAAGAATAAATCTGCCTAAATTATATATAGTGGAAATTAAAACAGGGATAGTTACCTATCCCTGATATGTGCTGTATTAGTAATTAATGCTTAAGATAATTATTAATAAATTTTGTTATACTAAATTTAGATTTATTCATTAAATCTAATACTTCTATATATTTTACTTATAGGATTAGCAAATTTGTCTTTAACAAGTACAAATTATAATATTAGCTCTTTATTAAATACAGCCATTAATAATTGTTAATTTTACAGAATTAATTGTATAATCCAACACCATAATGGTTTAGAAGTTCTTCACCTTCTTTGATAAGTCTATTAGATTCTTCTAATAAGCTTTCAAGGTCGTATTTAATATCTCTTAATGTGTGTGGAGTATTTTCTGGTTTTACAGGAGTTGTAGGCCCATATTTCTTATCGTTTTCTGTATAATCCTTAGGTTATTCATGTTTTGATGATTGGTTGTAAGAATCAATAATCTTCTTAACTATTGCATTTAGCTCATCGGTTGTTTTGGCCTTATCAATAGCTTCTTCGTAATTTCCTGTGACGTAAGCTTCTTTAAGAGTCTTCTTCTTTAGCCTTAGCTAATTTTTGCTCTTCAGTAGGCTCTTCTTCCTTATCATCATTAGCTTCTTCTTTATTTGTAGTTTCACCATAAGTTAATCGGTTAACTACAGGAACAACTTCTTCGCTAAGTGTTTTTTCTTCTTCAGTAAATATTTCATTTTCTTGCTTATCGCTAGCTGGAGTTAGAAGTTCTTTAGTAACTACTTCAGTATTTGCTGCTTCGATAACTTCATCAGCTAGGGATAAATTAGGAAATGATAAAAATGTCATCAAAGAAAAGATCAAGGTGCATTTTATCAAATTAAAAACTAAGTAAATTATTTGTAAAATATTATTAAATTCCTCCGATATAAACTTATTTAAAGCTATTAAGTTTGGGGAAGTTAATATAAGTTGTAAATTTTTAAAAAGGAGGATTAGTTTTAGAAGAATAACTTCTATTTTAATATTTGTATCTCCAACGATTGATTATTAAATGGCTAAATGATATAGTTAATATAATGAAGGGTAAAGGGACGGATATGAGAGAGTCTTGTGGTAATCGTCAAAATTTAGCTAACAATTTTAATTTTTATATCTTAAATTCTATGGACGATTGGGTGAGGGTTGTCGATACCTCGGGTGAGACCGTCTTTATTAATGATTCTTTTAGGAAGGCTGTTAGTTCTTCCAAGTCCCTCAAGTCCTATGTTAGTCAAAGCACTTCTTATCTTAATACAGCCCGTATCGATTCTATGAAAAAGACTACCATGATTGAAGAGAAGCTTATTGATGATAGGTATTATTCTATCAAGACTTCCCCTATATACAAGGATAATTTGTTTGTGGGGCTTGTGGAGGTCTATAGGGATATTACCAGGGAGAGCCTGCTAAAGATCGAGCTTTTTAATAAGAATAGGAATATGGTAGAAGATGTTAGGTTTGTTAGGATGATTCAATCGAGTATCCTGCCTAAGAGTAAGACCTATGGCAAGATTGACCTAAAGAGTATTTACCTACCTACAGATGATGTTTCAGGAGATTTCTTTGATATATTTAAGATAGATGATCATAGGTATGCCTTGTATATAGCAGATATTATGGGCCATGGGGTCAAGGCTTCGATTATGACTATGTTTATCAAGGTTACTATGAATGCGATTTTGGATAAGCATCCTCATTACTCGCCTTCTGAGGTTTTGTTTAAGTTAAGGGAGAAGTTTAAGGGTCTTGGTATGTTATCATCCCAGTATTTTACTTCATGGTTTTCTATTTTTGACATGGATAAGAATACCCTAACTTTTTCGAATGCAGGGCACAATTGCCCACCTATTTATTATTCTAAGAGGAAGGATAATTGCGAGTACCTCCTAGCCAATGGTAGGATGATATCAAATATTATAGAGCCTGATTCTTATGATGAGAAAATGGTTAAGTTATCAGACGGAGATAAGATTTTACTCTTCTCTGATGGGGCCATAGAGTCAAAGAATAAGGAGGGCATAGAGTATGGACTGGAGAATTTGAAGATGAAGTTTTCTCGATATTTAGACATTAATCGAATTTTAGAAGATATAAAGAACTTTAGTCAGGGCAAGCAGGAAGATGATATAAGTCTTGTCCAAGTAAATTTTAAGGAGAATATATGAGCAAATTAAACCAATTTATTGACCACACAAATTTGTATGCAGATGCTAGAAAGAAAGACATCAAGAAGTTAGTTGATGAGGCAAGTGAGTATGATTTTTATAGTGTTTGTGTAAATTCATCCTATGTAAAGGATATTAAAGAATATAATAGTGATGTTAGAATTGCAGCAGTTGTAGGTTTCCCTCTTGGAGCTATGGCGACTAGGGCCAAGGCATTTGAGGCAAAGTGTGCCATAGAAGATGGGGCTAGTGAGATCGATATGGTTATCGAGATTGGCCGCCTCAAGGATGGAGACTATGACTATGTAAGAGATGATATAAAGGCAGTAAAGGATGCTATAGGAGATAAGGTCCTTAAGGTTATTATTGAAACAAGCCTCCTAAGTGATGAAGAAAAGGTTAAGGCATGCGAATTATCTGAAGAAGCAGGGGCTGACTTTGTAAAGACTTCAACAGGATTTTCTACAGGAGGAGCCAAGGTAGAAGATGTTAAACTAATGAAGGAAACTGTAGGAGATAGACTAAAGGTAAAGGCAAGTGGTGGAATCCACACTAGAGAAGAAGCCCTAGCCCTAATTGAAGCAGGAGCTGATAGGATAGGGGCAAGTAAATCCATTGATATTTGTAAGGAGTAAGTATGGCAAATGAAGTAATGATACAATCTTTTGAATGGGATACAGATGCCTCTGGAAACTTTTATAAGAAGTTAACCAATGATGCTAAAAAATTAAAGGAAAATGGAATAGATGGTATCTGGCTTCCACCAATGACCAAAGGAGGATCTGATATGGACGTAGGTTACGGAGTCTACGACTTATGGGATCTAGGAGAATTTGACCAAAAGGGCACTGTTAGAACCAAGTATGGTACCAAGGAAGAGCTTATAGAAGCTATAAAAGCCTTAGAAGATGCTGGGATAAAATGCTATGCCGATGTAGTCCTAAACCATAAGGGTAATGCCGACTTCAAGGAGACCTTCAAGGCTGTTATGGTTGATCAAAACAATAGGAGCAAAGATGTTGAAGGAGAGAAGGATATAGAGGCTTGGACTGGCTTTGATTTTAAGGGTAGGAATGGCAAATATTCTGATATGGTATGGCACTACTACCACTTCTCAGGTGTAGACTATGATGTTAAGTCTGATACCTCAGCTATCTTTAGGATAGTTGGAGATGGCAAGTATTGGGATGATGACGTGTCAGGAGAAAAGGGTAACTTCGACTACCTTATGTATTGCGATATAGACCATGACCACCCGGAAGTAAGGAAAGAAATCTTTAAGTGGGTTGACTGGTTTATAGATGAAACCAAGGTCAATGGATTTAGGTATGATGCCTTAAAGCATATATCTTCAGACTTTATAAGAGACCTCACTCACCATATCATAAATGAGAAGGGAGAGGAAAACTTCTATCTCTTTGGAGAATTCTGGCAATACAACAAGGAAGAGATAGCTGATTACCTAGAGAAAACAGATTACAAAATAGACCTATTTGATGTGCCTCTCCACTTCCACATGAGTGAAGCAAGTAAGTCCATGGGTAACTATGATATGAGAAAGATCTTCGATAATACCATGATAGCTGACTTCCCATCAAATTGTGTAACCTTCGTAGACAACCACGATTCCCAACCAGGTCAATCCCTAGACAGCTGGGTAGAGGGTTGGTTTAAGGAAATAGCCTATGCCCTAATCCTCTTTAGGAAGGATGGTTATCCTTGTATCTTTGCAGGGGACTACTATGGTCTAAATGGCGAGACAAAAACAGAGCCAATGTATGATACCCTAAACAATATGATGCAAGTTAGGAAAAAATACAACTACGGCAATCAAGACGACTACTTCGATGATCCTGCTGTAATAGGATGGGTTAGAAGGGGAGATGAGGACCACCCACCACTTGCAGTCTTGATATCCATAAAGGATGCAGCAGAAAAACAAATGCACGTCGGTCCAGACTTTGCTGGCAAGACCTTCGTAGACCTATCAGGTAAGAACGAAGAAATAACAATAGATGATGAAGGAAATGGAGTATTTACAGTAGGCCCAGGCTCAGTAACCTATTGGTCTATCAAAGAAGATTAATGAAATACTATGCAGTAAAGAAGGGCAGAAATCCTGGGATATACAAGTCTTGGGAGGCCTGCCAAAAGGAAGTAAGTGGCTACCCAGGGGCAATCTTTAAGTCCTTCAAAAATGAAAAAGATGCCCTAGCCTTTATGGAAGATAGGGAAAAAGAGGGACAAGAACTTAGCCCAGACTCAGCCATAGCCTATGTAGATGGATCTTATAACATAAAGGAAAAAATCTATGGGGCAGGGGTAGTTTTTATAGAAGAAGATGGACAAAGCGAATACTATAAGACATACACCGATGATTATTATGTCCATAGGAATGTGGCAGGAGAAGTAAGGGCGAGCGAGCTTGCCATAGATATAGCAATAGAAAAAGGCAAGAAGGCCATAACCATCTACCACGACTATCAGGGCATAGCCTCCTGGGCAAACAAGGAGTGGAAGGCCAACAACGAATTAACCAAGTCCTATGCGAGTAGGGTAGAAGAAAAAAGGAAAATCATCAAGATATCCTTTGTCAAAGTAAAGGGTCATTCCAACGACAAATACAATGACCTAGCAGATAGCCTAGCCAAGAAGGCTGCTGGGGTCGAGTGATAAAGAAAAGCTGATGAGCTTAGATAGCTGGTTAGCTTTTTTATTATATACTTTAAAGAAAGAAATGGTCTTTAAAAATGATAACTACTAGATAGAAATACTTGTTAGTTAGAACTTATGATATTTTACATATTCATTTAGTAAATTTTTATTAGAGATTCATTAATATTTAATAAAATTAAAACTTACAATTTCACTTTACTATTTTAATAAAGTAGTCTTTATTTTTATTGGAGAAGCCTTATAGTTAGCTGAACTTTTAAGGAATACTATTATTTATATATTATTGCTAATCTTTTATTGGTCTAAGATTATAGTTTTTAATAAGTGGCGCATAAAAAAATATTATGAATTATTCTATAATAGAAATTATTCTTAGAAGCAGTTTAATTGACTTTTTAAGATATCGACAGTATAAACATAAATATAAAATAATATAAATCCAATGCAAGAATAGAAAGAAGGAATTATGGAATTTGAATTTATAAGAAGAGGTAAGATGAAAGAAAAACCAAAAGACAACTTAGGATTTGGTAAATATTTTACTGATTATATGTTTGTAATGGAATATAACGAAATAGAAGGGTGGCATAATAAAAGAATTATGCCTTATGGAGATATAACAATAGATCCTGCAACTATGGTTTTACACTATGCTCAAGAAACCTTCGAAGGGTTGAAAGCTTATAGGGGAAAAGATGGAAACATATATTTATTCAGACCTTATATGAATGCAAAAAGATTTCAAAATTCTAATGAGAGAATGTGTATGCCTATAATTGATGAGGAACTTTTTGTGGGGGCTATAAAGGAACTTATCAAAGTTGAAAAAGATTGGATACCTTCGGGAGATGGAGAAAGTCTTTACATAAGACCTTTTATGTTTACTAATGAAAGTTCCCTAGGAGTTCACGTAGCGGATACATATAAGTTCATGATAATCTTAACTCCTGTTGGTGCTTATTATCCTCAAGGTGTTAACCCTATAAAAATTTATGTAGAAGATAAATTTGTTAGGGCAAGTGTCGGAGGTACAGGTTATGTAAAATGTGGTGGTAATTATGCTGCAAGTCTTGTTGGACAAAAGAAAGCAGAATCACTAGGATACACTCAAGTTTTGTGGTTAGACGGTGTTCATAGAAAATATGTAGAAGAAGTTGGTTCAATGAATGTTATGTTCCTTATAGATGATACCATTGTAACAGCACCTATTGATGGAACTGTACTTCCAGGTGTTACAAGAGACTCTATATTGACTCTACTAAAAGATATGGGATATAAAATCGAAGAAAGACATATGTCAATAGATGAATTGATGGAGGCAGGTCATACAGGTCGACTAAAAGAAGCTTTCGGCACAGGAACTGCAGCAGTTATATCACCTATTGGAGAGCTTTATTATAAGGGAGACAAAGTTACAATTAACAACTTCGAAACAGGAGATTTGACTCATAAACTATATGAAACATTGACAGGTATCCAATGGGCAAAGATAGATGATAAATATAATTGGAGAGAAAGAGTACTCTAGGAGAAAAATTTGACCACAGTAAACTTAACAAAATATAGTGTAGATAATCAATCTTATCCTGAACTTAAAGATATATGTATAGATGATAAAATTAAAACTGCTGCAATAATAGGCGGTCAAAAAGCTATGAATTCTGCTAATAGGTTAATTAAGGAAAGTCTTGAAGGTTCCACTATAAAATACTAGGAGAATTTTTACATGGTCAAGTTGTTGCTTTCGGAGTGATGGTACTACATGCTTATGCAGGTAATGATAATGAACTTAAAAAGATAGCTGAATTTAATAAAGAGGTAAAATTACCTACAAAACTTTCAGATATCAATTTAAACTACAATGATCTTGATATCATAGCTGATGAAGCAATGAAAACAAATGAGTGGAAAAAGGCTTTGGAAGAATTTTCAAGAGAGAAATTTATAGATGCTATAAAAAAAGCAGATCAATATGGAAGATCATTGAATTATTAATTAAAATGAAGTGATATCTTTGTATAGTAAATATAAAATATTTTCATATTCTTTTAAATATTTACTATTTAGATTATTTTGATATGGTTGTTAGGATATTATTAATATAATAATATTCAAATAACTTAGTTTATTAATAATAGTACAATTTGTGTTATAATAGTAAAAAAGAAGGAGATGAAAATGGAATTTACACCTATACCACTAGCAGATAAGAAATTTTATAATTACATATTTTTAGGAATATTGGCAGCCAAGAAGCCAGTTGTGGCTATGTTTGATACTAGGGGCAATACCCTAATACCTGAAAAACTTGCCAAGGACCTAGATTTAAACTACATAGACGATAAGGCCATTGATGAAGAAAAGGGCTTTAGAAGGGCAATCCTTTCTACCATGACCCTTGGTGGCCTAAAACTAGAGCAAGTCCCAGTCCTAGTTTGCAAGGATGAGGTAATTGACCTGGGAGTTGACCCAGTGGGCAATATTTTCCCAGCTGAAATGGTCTTGGGATGGAATGTCATAAGTCAGTTTGTCTTTAGGGGGGACCTAAGAAAGGGAAAATTTGAAGTGCAAAGCTCAGACTTCAAGAAACCTAGCCAAAAACAAAGGCTCAACCAACCAGTCTTTAACATAGTCTTTAATGACAAGACCTACAAGGCAGCTCTAGATACTTCAAGACCCCTAACTATAATATCAGAAAAGATAGCCAAGGATATAAAAGTCAAAAACGAGGACGTGGCATCAACTATCAAGATGCTAGGCCTAGATAAAGAAGAAGTAGTCTATGAGAGCAAGTTTACCTTCAAAATAGATGATGAAGAGGTCAAAATCCCTACTACCCAAGTAGAAAAGGCCCTAAATGATAAGGACATCCAAGTGGTCTTTGGGGCAGACTTCCTAAGACTTACATCCTGGTCCCTCTACAACCCTATGGGCTATGTGAGGGCAAGAAACTAAGGAGGGGGAATGAACTTAATTATATACTTTACAGGAACAGGCAACACCCTTCATGCAGGAAAAATATTAGCTCAGGAACTAGGAGATACCAGCTTATTTAGGATTAGTAAGAATATGGACAAGGCGAAGGTTAGAGACCTTATAAATGAAGCTGATACCATTGGGATAGCAGCCCCAGTCTATGCTGGCACCCTTCCCTATATGGTAAGTGACTTTATGAAAGAAATAAGCTTTCCAAAAGAAACTTATATCTATTCCCTCCTGACTTGTGCAGGCTCCAAGCTCTCAGCCCACACAGATGTAGAGCTTTGCCTAAGACAAACAAGCAAGCGTGGGGTAGACAACAACTTTACCCTAACCTATCCATCCAACTTCCAAACCCATATGGCTCCAAAGGATGAGGAAACTATAAGACAAGTTGTGGGGGAGGCAAAGGATGAGCTAAGGAAGGTAGCGAGCCTTGTAAGAAATAAAGAAAAGGAAGAAGTCAAGGTAAATAAGTTTATGGCAGCTATCTCTAGAGCAAGCCTCAAGATTTTTGTCAAAAAAGATGCTGACAAGAACTTCTATTCAGATGACAAGTGTATATCCTGTGGTATCTGCCAAAAGGTATGTCCAGCAGCGAACATAGACCTAGTAGAGGGCAAGCCAAGATGGAAAAATTCATGTGAATCTTGTATGGCCTGCATCAACCTCTGCCCATCAAAGGCCATCCAATACAAGGAAAAGACCAAGACCTGGGGTAGGTATGCCAACCCAGAAATTAACACAAATGAGCTAAAATTAATAAAATAGATTCTTTGATTAGACAATTATGAGCTTTATTAAAAGTTAAGCAAAACAATGAAAAAAACATTAGTTGAAGTTAAAAATACCTTGTAGATCTAATAAATTGAGTTATATTAACAAAAGTATTGAAAATTTTTTAAATCCAATATATAATAAAAATGATAAAATTTAGTCCTAATTATGGGATAAAGCACAAAAATAAAGGTGCGTGGGGGTAGATCAACCTTATTATATCATAGAGCTCAAAGAAAAATCGTATTTATCACACAATTCGACCGACATCTAATAAGATGCTGGTAAATATATGTAATTTTATTAGATTAAGACATATATAATCAATATCATTGACTGATTTCGGAATATAAAGAGAATTATGCACATATAACTATTATCTTTAAGGATAATCCTGTAAGATTATTAGCTTGAAAATTCTTACTAAATAATTTGTAGATTTTATAAAAAAGGAATATATATACGAGGCAATAAGAATAAAAAGAAAAATTATAAGAAGCCACTTGCTTTGGCTCTAGCCCTTTCTATAACAGGAAGTGCAATAGTACCGTCTTTCACAACAGGCAGATCTTCTGCTGCCGATATAGCTAAAACAAAAGAAAGCTGCAAAGTGCCCTAGAGAACGGTCTTAACGATGATGCAAGCCCATTTGTGGAAGGCAAAATAGATACGAACCTAGAGCTAATACCGTAGGAAAGAGTATACAATGGGCGAGTGGTGATTGGTCTGGAGATCCAGATAAAAATCCTTATAAATTTGATATAGCACTATTATTTGCATCTAATACTATTATCCTATTAAATCTAGATATACAACCAATCTCTATTGGTGATACTTTTAACCATCTCTTTTGTTAATTTATTTATCGTTTCACACAATCTATCCACTACGTCTGATAAGGTGTGGAAAAATTCATTTTTAAATCCCATAGTCCTAATTTGTTTCCAAATCTGTTCTATGGGGTTCATTTCTGGTGTATATGGTGGTATATGCATTATTTCTATGTTTTCCGGTATTCTTAATACTTTGGATTTATGCCATGTTGGTCTATCACATACTAGTAGTATCATATCATTCTTATAGGTTTTGGAGAGTTCTTTTAAAAATATGTTCATACAGTCTGTATTACAATACGGCAATATTAAAAAGAAGTTTTCTTTTGTTTTTGCTTCTAATGCTCCATAAGTATATCTGTATTCTCTTAAATGATGACAAGGTACTGATGATCTTATTTTATGGTTACACCAACAGTATTTCGGCTTATTTATGCGACCGAATCCTGCATCATCTTGGAACATTATTCTTACTTTTTTATCTGGGTTAACGTTTCTAAGTTCTTTTGCTCTTGTGTTAATTTTTTTGAGGTCTCTATGAGCTTTTTGTTTGCCTTTTTAGGGTGTTTGCTCCTTGGCATTATTTTTCTAAATCCGTGTCTTTTTAATACTCTATATATTTGACCCGTACCTATGGAATGTCCCACAAGCTTTGCATATGCTATTTCTATTTCTTTGGCTGTTACTATTTGTCCACTTTCTGCTTTTTCTTCAAATTGCTTTAGGAATTCTTTTTCTTCTTCAAAGCAGAGATTTCTATGATTGCCTTGTCTTTTTTTATTTTTTAATGCGTTTACAGAATCTTCTCTGTATGCTTTTAACCATGCGAATACTGTAGATTTTCCAACATCTAATTTTTCAGATATGGATTTGGCACTGTTGCCTTTAAGTTTTAGTATTATGGTTTTAATCCTTATATATTATCTTTTGTTATTAGTTTTTTTGAGTTCTACTTCTAATTCTTGAATTTATTTTTGTATATCTTTCATAATATTATTATACTACATTAAATCACACGATTATATCTGTTATTTAACGGATATTAGTATAAAATATCAAACTCCATTTGATTTATTTATGCACGAACTTAGTTTGCTTTAGCTGTCGAAGTATTAGTTGCAATTCATCATATACAAAAATCACTTCCTTACAAGTTATTTTTATATATATTGGGGGGGAAAAAAATATACATTTTCTATTGAATTTATTGTTTTAAGTTGTATAATATAGTCAATTAGATTTGTTCTAATATTATGGTACTTTTTGCACCAAAAAAAGGAGGAAATATGAGTAAGAAAAAATCGAAGCTTCGTATAGCCAGTGCTCTTCTTGCTTTTGCGATGGTAGCTCCTGTCATCCCTCAGATGGCACCTGTTACATCATACGCAGAAGTAGAACCAGCTAACTGGGTAGACGATGAGCAAACCCAAAGGTACTGGCCAATACCTCATCAAGGTAAACTGGTTAAGGTATCAAGTGCCGATCCACTTAAAAACCCATCAGTAGAATACGTAGGAACCTATACAAGACCTGATGGTAGAGAAGTTGTAAGATTATCATTTTCAGTTTATGCAGGAGCAACATCAGCGGTTTGGGAAAAGCTAATAATAAAACCTGATGCTGAGCTGGCAAACATGATCGACTGGAACCTATCAGGTATGGGTAAGGGAAGACCAACCCAAGCTACTACCTTCCACGACACTGATAGACTGAATGAGAAATTTGTAGGTTTTGAGAACCCTTCTGATAGCCAATCAGGTTCAGGAAACACCTACGCTATGGACATGACAGAAAAGGGAACACAAGCAGTAAAGACCACCCTTATAGGTCCATGGGGACAAGAGTCACCAATTGACCTTGTTTTAAAGGAAGGTCAATCTGTAAGAAATCTTAAAAACAACCCACTGATCCAAGCAAGACTTATGGACAAAGAGTATGAGAGAATCTACTCTACTACAACAGCGGAAGCAGAAGAAGTACCATACTCATCCTATACTTTCTCGACTTTCATCCCAGTAAGGGTAAACCTAGGAGAAGGTACACTGATGACAGACGTAGTTCGTAACTACGAAAACATCTTTAAGTCAGCTTCAGCTACTATGCGCTACAACGAAGAAGAAGGCTACATCGATGTTTACTCAAAGAGAACCAACGGTTCAATCGGAGCCTTTGCTGATAATGGAGGATCCTTTAATGGTGGTGACAGTAGAAACAGAGGTTTCTATGCCTTTAGGCAATCCTTTGATGCAAGCTTTAAGGATATATTAAAACCACAAGGTGAGTCCAAAGTAGTTGCACAAGTATTTGTTGCGAATCCAGATGACACAATTACCTATCCGGATGCAACAAAAAAGAGCGCAAAAGCTGATAGCAGATTAGATATTAGTGAAGATGGTGTCTTCTTAAAAGATGGAATAGGTTATATCCAAGTAGCCGATAATAAATGGCCTACTGACTATAAGCTTGATGTATCAGCAACAACAACTGCTCCTAACAAGACCTTCTTACCAAGTGGTGTTAATCTTACAGGCTATGGATACTCTACAGTTGTTAGATACTTTGTAGACAAGGACAAGCTAAAAGAGAAGTTTGGAGATTCTGATGTTGTTGCCTATGAATTCTTCTCAACTTTACTTGCTTCAAACGAAACTGGAGTAGAACAGTTTAGTGCACCAGAAAGAGATGAAGACATCGACCTTAAACGTGGGGACAAAATAACCCTTAGATTTGATGGTAAACGTGACCTCATCACAAAAGGTACCTTTGACACCCAAGGATCTTATATCCAAATCGGTGACGATCAATTTGCCATAGACATCCGTACAACAGCCGATAAGGCAAAATACATTGGTGGCGGACTTGTTTGGGATGATAACTATATGAAGGTAATGGAAGTTACCGTACCATTTGATATCAAGATCAAAAAAGATACACCAGTAACTGTATATTCAAGAAAGACAAAATTACAAGAAGTGTCTCCAGGTATGACAGTAACATTTAATTACTCTACTCAAGACAATTCAGGAAACACTGTTAAAAAGGATAAGACATACAGGTTTGAAAGACCACTTGTAGAGGGTTACACTAGGAATGAAAAAGGGGAAATCTTTAAAGACGGTATAAAGATAAACGAGCCACAAGATAGTTTATTTATCGATAACCACGATCCCCTTGTTAGACCAAAACAAGCAACACATGCTGGTGGTATTTTAACAAGAACAGCAGACGCACCAGATATTGATGAGATCTTCACAGACTCTGAAAATCTAACTGGTCGTTCAAAATACGACAGGGTATATGTATATCCATATGATGCTGATAAGCAAAAAGTAGAAACAGCAAAGAGACTAGGAACTATCGAGGCATCTGATAAAAAGATTCCTATGAATGTAAACGGAGACGGAGTTCAAGGTTACGAATGGACTTCAGAAACTAATGATGCTGCTCACAAGATAGACTCAAGCAACTGGGCAAATAAGGACATGCCTATCTACTTCACTAATCAAGACGTTCTAGCAAACTCATTAGAAAATGAAGTACCAGTAGTAGAACAAGTCCAAGCTAAGGTAAACTTTGATTTAAACGGTGGTACTCTACCATTAAAAGTTAAATCTTACCAAGGTATCGATAAAGAGAAACTACCAGGTACAGAATTTGCCTATGTGGTTAAGAGATCTCAAGAAACAGAAAATGTAACTAGAATTGCACCAATGAATGAAAAATTTGCCAATCAAGAAGGATATACTCCAAATGGTTTTGAAGGAAACGGTGTAACATATAAAGAACATAATGGTGAAGACCTTGAAGGCGATGCTCTAGAACTAAGAAAGTTTATAGCAGAAGAGCCTAAAAAAGCGGACACACAATTCTTAGGCTGGACAACTAAAAAACTTGAAGGCACACCAGAAGAAGTCAAAAAATCTTTTGATGAACTAGAAGAAGCAACAACAGCTGACCAAGTAAATGGTGGAGAAAACTATAAGTTTATAAAAACATCACCAATTACAAAAGAAACAACTGTATACGCAGCCTACGGCCTTATAGAATCAGCAGTCTACAACCCAGAGCAAAAATACGATGAAGCTACTGACAAGCAATATATAGAAGCTAAACCAGCTGAAGATGGCAAGGAAGCTCCAGCAGCTACTCAAAAACTAGTTAAGAAAACTGGTGAAGAATCAGAAGGCAAGCCAACTTACGAAGAAATAGATGTACCAGTAACCAACATTG
Source organism: Anaerococcus sp. (assembly GCA_022780515.1). Classification (GTDB taxonomy): domain Bacteria; phylum Bacillota; class Clostridia; order Tissierellales; family Peptoniphilaceae; genus Anaerococcus. The sequence continues at coordinate 18,644 of JALEUV010000096.1, forward strand.
GTGGTAAAGATGTCTTTGATATAACAGGTGAAGATTCACCAGTAAAAGATGGTGACGAAATATACATCAAGACAGAAGAAGACGGAAAACCAGCTTCTTACTCAACAACACCAGTTGTAGTAGATAAAAAAGCGCCAACTCTTACTTCATCAGATGATGATATAGTTCAAGATGCTTATGGTTACCAAGCTAAAGTTGCTGCAAGTGCAGAAGATACATCAGGTATCCTAAGAGTTTATATCGATGAAGATAAAGAAAATGGTTATTCTAACCCCGAAGCAAACGAAGAACAAGCAAGTCTAGACGCTCAACTATTAAAGCAAAGAAATCAAGCTAAAGAATACAAAATCACTGCTATTGATAAATTCGGAAACAAGACTGTTTTAGAAAATACATTAGAAGTTAAGCAAGAAAGAGTCGACCTATACCTTGACAACGCTTATGACGGTGACGATTATGTAATAGCTAAATCAGAAGCCGGTGCTTCAATAGAAGTAAAGGTTGATGGAAAAGTTGTTAAAACTGAACAAGCCTCAGGTGATTATCAAGAAATCATCTTAGATAGTGAATTAGCAGCCGATCAAACAATTGAATTAACAGCTACAATTGATGGAAAACAATCTAGAACAATTGTTATAAAAGTTAGAAATTAAGATAACTAGTATTTAGAGGAGATACACCTCTCCTCTAATCTTACTAAGCAGATCAAACTAATCCAAAAGGAGAAACAATGAGTAATAAAAAAGCTGAAATCCTAAGGTTTATTGAGCATAAAAAAGAAAAAGGCTCTTTAAGAAAGCCAAGATATGCTACAAGAAAACTTAGTATTGGTTTAGTATCTTGTATGTTAGGTTTTACCTTATTAGTATCACCAACTGAGACATTCGCTGCAGAACAAGCAGGTAATGAAATGTCTGAAGGTGCTGAAGAAATACAACCTAATGAAGCTCAAGATCAACCAACCGGAAATAAAATTCAAGAAGAAGAAAAAAAAGCAGACGAAATAAATATTGATTCAGGTAACGATCAAACAATTGAAGCAAATATCGAAGAAGGTCAAAATCAAGAAGATAGCCTAAAAGACGCTAAAGATGCTGCAAAAGCTAAAATAGCAAGTGCTTATGATAAGGCAAAAGAACCAGCTAAATCGTTAGAAGAATATAATCAAGAAATTGATTCGGCTGATAGCGAAGAAGCTATTGATGCAATTGTATCTGAAGTAGAAGCCCTAGAACCAAAAACTGAGGATAGTGAAGATAAAGCAGTAAATGAAGATGAAAATTCTACTGATGAACCAACTGACAATAAATTAGGAATTTCTGGAGAAATTGAACCTGAATCTCAAGGAAATCCTCAAGAAACACCAAACGCTGACGATGAAGATCAAACTGGTGATGTAGAGGCAGACTTCAACCAAACTCAAATAAAGGCAACTATTAATGCAGAAGGCCTAAACGGAAAAGATTTTAATTTTGAAAAAATATTTGGAAACAAAACCATTGAAGTACAACTAGTAAATAAAAGTACTGGGGAAGTTATAGAAACAAAAACCATTGACACGTCAGCAACAACAGAAGTTGTGTTTGATGGAACTTATAGTATGGATGATGTAGAAGCTCAGAATTATCAAATAGAATTAGTTGGAAGCGGAGCGTTTGATGGGAATTCTACTTCTGTCGTTAGAAAAGACGCTACTAACGGTTGGAGTAGTGGTTTAATCGACATATACCAAGTTAGAAACAGGGAATTAATAGTTGAAACTAAAAATGAAGATGCTGAAAATCCTGAAGATACAGTAAATAACCCTACTACAGAGGAAACCGGAGGTAAACTAGAACTTAAACCAAACGAGGGAACTCTAAGAGGGAATAAACCAATAGATATTCCAGAAACTAGTGATCCTGTAGAAATTGGACCAAGACAAAATAGGATGAATAAAGAAGTCTATGACAAAGGCTTCACAATAGAAGTAGAAGGTACTGAAGCAGGCTACCTAGTAGACAAAGAAAACAACAAAGTCTACAAGCCAGAAGTAACAGTAGATCCTAATGGTTTTGATCCAAGCAAGATAGTCTTTACTGAAAAAGACTCATCAACAACAGATAACAATCACGCAAACGACGAAGATCGTGTAACAGTTACATTTGATGCAGGTTTGCACGGAACAATAGAAGCAGGCAAGACCTACTACGTAATCAAAGGTGTCACCCTAAAAGACGGCACAATAGTACCACCAACAGTAGTACCAAACATAGGTTGGAGATTTATAGGTTGGGACACAGATCCTCAAAATAAATACGACCAAGACACAACCCACACTGCCCAATATGAAGCAGAAGGTGATGTAATCCCAGGCGGCGAAGAAAAACCAGAAGGTTATGTAACAGTAACATTCGCACCAGGTGAACACGGAACACTAGAAGGCACAACTTCATACCACGTAAACCCAGAAAAACAAGTTGCTCTAACAGCTCCAACAGTAAAAGCCAACACAGGCTATGAATTTGCAAGTTGGGATGCAGAACTAACTGGAACATTTACCGAAGACACAACAATTACAGCAACCTATAACGAAATAGGTGATGTAATCCCAGGAACAGGCAATGAAAAACCAGAAGGTTATGTAACAGTAACATTCGCACCAGGTGAAAATGGAGAAATCACTTCAGGTGAAACAACCTATTATGTAAACCCAGAAAATGAAGTTATTCTAACAGCTCCAACAGTAAAAGCCAACACAGGATGGACACATGCAGGTTGGGATACAGACCTAACTGGAACATTTGCTCAAGACACAACAATTACAGCAACTTATGAAGAAAATGATAACGAAAAATATGAACCTGAAACAGAACCAGTTGTAAAAGACAAAGGTGAAACACCATCAGAAGATGAGATCACAGGTGCAGTAACAGTTCCAAACTATCCAGAAGATAAGGAAAAACCAAAAGTTACAATCGATGATCCAACGCAAATCCCAGATGGCAACACTCCAGGTGAATATGAAGTAGATGTCACAGTAGAATATCCAGACGGTTCAAAAGACGAGGCAAAAGTCAAAGTAACCATCAATGACGAAAAAGACAACGAAAAATATGAACCAAAAACAGAACCAGTTGTAAAAGACAAAGGTGAAACACCATCAGAAGATGAGATCACAGGTGCAGTAACAGTTCCAAACTATCCAGAAGATAAAGAGCAACCAAAAGTTACAATCGATGATCCAACACAAATCCCAGATGGCAACACTCCAGGTGAATATGAAGTAGATGTCACAGTAGAATATCCAGATGGTTCTAAAGACAAGACAAAAGTCACAGTTACTATCAAGGATGAAGACCAATCTGAAAAACCTCATATCTATCAACCAATAGAAGGTGACGATAAGATAACAGGTACTGGTAAACCAGGTGCTAAGATAGTAGTTAAAGACGAAGATGACAACATTATAGGCGAAACTACTGTAGGCGAAGATGGAAAATGGGAAGTTAAAGTTCCAGAAGATAAACCACTCAAGAAGGGTGATAAGATTATCGCTGAACAAACTGAAGAAGGCAAGAAGCCAAACAAGGCTGAAGCAATTGTAAAAGGTAAGGATACAACTGGTGGAGACAACAACCACGGTGGTCTACCATTCATCCCAGGTGCTGATGCAAGCGAAGATGGTAATGGAAAAGATGACAACCACGGTGGTCTACCATTCATCCCAGGTGCTGATGCAAGCGAAGATGATAATGGAAAAGATGACAACAAACCAGGTGAAAAAGAAGAAGATAATAGAACTGACGCTGAAAAGAACCCAGCAGTAGCTCCAGAAAAGACAGAAGTTGTAGATACAAACAACCTAACTGACAAGGAAAAAGCTGAAGTAGCTGAAAAAGTTGCAAAAGCTAATCCAGAAGCAAGCAAGATAATTGTTGATGAAAAGGGTAATGTAACACTTGTGTACCCAGACGGATCAAAGAACTATCTTCCAGCATCTAAGACAGTTGTTGAGAAATCTAAAGGCGGTATAAAAATACCAGCTAGAGATGACAAGAAAGATTATCCAAGAAGAGATAGCAAGGGCAACAAACTAGCTGGCAAGAATGTTAAAACAGGTATTGGCTCAGTATCTGGATTGATAGGACTTGTAGGTGCTGCAGCAGCAGGACTATTCGCTTCAAAGAAAAAAGAAGACGAGGACGAAGATAAGTAAGAATTACTTTACCTCACTTAAAAAACTCAAGGTTTTAGGACCTTGAGTCAGACTGTAGACAAAGTAGATGAAAAACACAAATTCGTCTACTTTTTCTATGCGGCAAACGCTTAAATCAAGCCATCTTTGGGTATAAATATACTAAAGATGGAGGAAGTTATGCTACATAAAAACGAAAATAATAACACTGAACAAGTTCAAATGGTATCGGTAGAACAACTAGTTCCAAAAGATCACATATTAAGAAAAATAGACAAATATATAGACTTCAACTTCATATACGACCTAGTAGAAGATAAATACTCACAAACAACAGGTAGACCTAGTATAGATCCAGTAGTATTAATAAAACTTGTAATTCTACAATACTTCTTCAACATATACAGCATGAGGCAAACAATAAGAGAAGTAGAAGTAAACATAGCTTATCGTTGGTTTTTAGGGCTTGACTTCTACGATAAAGTCCCACACTTCTCAACCTTCGGTAAAAATTATGAAAGA
>JALEUV010000104.1 GCA_022780515.1 Anaerococcus sp.
AAAGTAAAAGTCTATCCCTTGATTTTTACTCCTTAGATTAAGGAAATAAAAGGTATTACTAGGATTGAAACGGCGAAGATGATCATGGTTTTTATGAAAGTTGCCTCTCCAGTAGCCTGGTTAAAGTCTTCTGGCTTTAGGTTTTTCTTGTATTTTTCTTTTGGCTCTAGTTTTTTAACAGAGCTTTTGTTAATTAGGCTTTCGTAGTAGGCCTTGTAGTCATCTATGGATGAGTCTTCTGACTTTCTCTCAATTAAGAGGTCTAGGTCATAGGCCACGCTATCATCTTCTACAAAGAATTTCTTTCCTATATTTCTCCCTCCAGTTAGGAGGTAGTCATCATCGATTATAAGGGCCTTGTCGTGGAGGTTGTCTTGGACCTTGTAGAAGTTTAGAGGGAAGTCCCATAGTAGTAAAGGTCGATGTTTGGGTGGCCTGCGAGAAGCTCCTTTTTCCATTTGTTAGAAAGGACAAAGCTATCTGTGATTTTATTTATCAAGACTCGAACCTTGACTCCACGCTCAGCAGTTTCCAGGACCTTACCCAAAAAGACATTGGTAGGATCACTTTTGTCTATATTGTAATAGGATATGTCTAGGGTTTTCTCTGCCTTATCCATAAGATTTAACCTAATATCAAGGGCATCCTTTGGCTTGTCGATAAGTTTGATATAGTCATTTTTTTCTTAACATCTATATCATAAGTGATAGTAGATTTCTTGTGCATTATTACAGTTATGACTATTGTTGTAATTAACAGGTAGAGAATTAATCCTATAATTAAGTATTTTATTATTTTTTTAACAGGATTCATTTTATTTTGCTCCTTACTTTTTTACATAATTTATATATTATACCAAATTTTGCCAGGTTTTTACAAAAAAACTACCGGATATTTTCCGGTAGCCTAAATTAATTATTGTAGTCACTATTTACTTCTTGGTCCACATTTGTTTCTGAATTAGTACTTGTATCGGTTTCTGTTGGGGAAGATTCATTTGGATCACTTTCCTCCTTGTCTTCCTTATCAAAGTCCTTATCCTTCTTGTCTTTCTTATCAGAGTCCTTATCCTTCTTGTCCTTATCTTTTTTATCCTCTCCTTTAACGTCTTCTGCTAGAGGAGAGTAAGCCTTAGGCATCCTATACTTCCAGTCTTGTGGATAGATACCATTAAATTTGTTAGGGTCATACTCATTTTTAAGTTCCATAACTGAAACAGATATTGTACGATTTTTTGGGGTTAGGTTTGTTGCCAAGAGTCCATTTCTTGAATCTAGGTAAACCCATTTGTGGACATCATCTTCTTCTGTGGGGTAATTGTTAGGTCCAAAGATTTCTTCCTTAACTGTGCCTCTTGAATCCCCATATGATGCATCTGTAGGAAGTTTACCACTCATGGTATCTACCTTCATATGCCTGATACCTTCTGGCTCTTCGAAGTTTGCCACCTCATAGCCATCGAGGATTTCGTTATTTATTTGATTCCACATATAGGCAGCCCTATCTATAGAAGTTCCGTTTAGGGATAAGTTTTGGTTATCAGCCCCCATCCAAATTCCTACAGTGTAATAAGGAGTATAACCTACACACCAGAAGTCTGTGTAATTATCTGTTGTACCAGTCTTAGTAGCAAAAGATGTACCATTTAAGTAGATGTTTTCGTAGTACTCTCCGGCACTTTGTAGGGCAGAGGTTATTTGGTAGGCAGTCTCTGGTGAAGTTACCTCGTTAGTTACTTTGTTACTTTCTTCAAATACGACATTTCCTTGATAGTCTGTAATTTTTGAGAAGGTAAGGGGTTCTATATATTTTCCATCATTGGCCAAGGCTCCATAGGCAGCAGTCATATCTAGGACTGTAAGACCATTACTCATAGCACCTACTCCTAGGGCAGCCAAGTTTTCGTCATTTGTTTCGCTATTTTCAGCTTCTGTAACAAAGAAGTCCTTGTCTCCATCTTCTTTGATTATTCCAAACCTCTTTAGGTATTCCATGGAAGTATCTATACCGACCTTATCTAGGGTAGATACAGCTATGGTATTTGTTGACATCTTAAGGGCATCCCTTAGAGGAACTACACCCATAAAGTAGTCGTAGACGTTAACTGGCCAAGGTTGGTTGTCTTCGTTTAATTCAAATGGAACATCATCTAGTCCGCTAGCTAGGTTGAATCCATTATCAAGGGCAGCTGTATAGGTTGCTATTGGCTTGATGGCTGATCCTGGTTGTCTAGGAACGGCTGATGCCCTATCCAAGATATTTATACCTTCTTGGTCACGTCCACCCATAAGGGCTTTGATTCGTCCAGTCTTGTGGTCAATTATTACTGTAGATGATTGAGGTTGGATGACCCCCTCTAGGTCAATATCATAAAAATCCTTGCCGATACTAAAGGATCCATCATCATATTGGGTAAGGAAGTCAGGATTTTCTTCCAAGTATTTGGCAGCTATTACGATATTGCCATCATCTGTTTGATAAATTGTGTCGTTTGATTCAAATTCGATTCGACCCGTCTTGTGAGTTCTCAAGTTGGAATTTTTTTCATCTAAGCTATAGAAATCTCTAAATATTAACCTTGTTTGGTCAAGGTAAACTTTTGAAGTATTCATTACTAGATTAGAGTTTTCATCTAGCCAAGCCTCATTTGCAGTGAGGTAGAGATCGTTGTTATCATTTAGGATATTGCTCTTCTTAAAGTATAAGAGCCTACCGTCAGATGGCTTGATAATATTGCCCCAATCATCATAGGTTAAGTCCAAAAGTGGGGCATAGCCAAGGCCTTCGCTATTACCGATTAGGTATTCAGAGAAGTTAGCATAGATTCCCTCGAGTTTTGCTTGAAGGTTAGTATCTAGGCTAGTTGTAATCTTTAGTCCTCCATAATAAAGTTTATCCCAAGCTTGGTTTTCAGAAATATTCTGTACTTCCATAAGCTTTTGGACAACTTGTTTTTCGAGGAGGGTATTGAAGTATGAAGCTACATCTAGGTTTTTCCTTTGGGCAGGCTCTACTGAGCTAGCTATGTCAAAGGATATGGCTTCATTATATTCATCTTGTGATATATAGCCATTTTCTAGCATCTTATCTAAGACGTAATCTTGCCTTTCGAAAGGAACTTCGTTATAGACTGCACTATACTTGATGCCATCTATATAAAATTCACCTAGGACCCTTTGGTCTGTTACCTCAGTTGACTTAATAGCCTTGTAGAGGGAATTTTCTGATGGCGATTGGACTATACCAGCAAGAGCTGCAGCTTGGGAGAGGTTTAACTCAGAAACATCCTTGTTAAAGTAAGTCTTTGCTGCGGCTTGGACTCCGTAGGAGTTTTGTCCCATAAAGACCCTATTTAAGTAGGCACCTAGGATTTCATCCTTGCTAAGGTATTTTTCTATCTCTAAGGCTAGATATATTTCCTTTATCTTTCTTTCATAGGTTTGGTCGTTTGAAAGATAGGTGTTTCTTGCTAATTGTTGGGTTATTGTAGATCCACCTCTTACAATTGATCCTGCCTTAATATTTTCTAAAATAGATCCAACTATGGAAACAGGATCTATACCCTTGTGTTTATAAAATCTTTCATCTTCAACAGCTACAAAAGCGTTTTTTAGATTATCAGGTATTTGATTGTAATCGACTATTTCTCTATATTCGCTTGTGGCGATGGAGTCTACTTCATTTCCTTCTTCATCTACTATTGTCGAGTTTTGACTCATCTCATACTTAATACTATTTGCATCTATCTCAGGGGTGCTCTTCATGACTTCGAGGATAGCTCCTGAAGTCATCCCTGCAAATATAAAGCCTATGGCAAATACAAATAGTATTACTATAAGAAATATTTTACCGACAATAGAAGCAATTTTTTTAGTCATAATGCCTCCATATTTTTATTAATTACTTTTATTTTATCATTTTTAGAAGAATAATTCCATAGATAAAAACTTTTATATGATGAATTGCAAATAATATTGCGACACCTAAATCAAACTAGGTTCGTGCATAAATAAATCAAATGGAGTTTGATAGTCTAGACATTTTCTAGCTCTAGTATTAAGCTCCATTAAGTTTTTAATTAATTCTTCTATTTCAATTTTAGCTAAATCAGTTTTCTTTGGGTAATATTCTCTTAATAGTCCATTAGAGTTTTCATTACTTCCTCTTTGCGAAGCTTAA
>JALEUV010000111.1 GCA_022780515.1 Anaerococcus sp.
CCCTTATTTTATATTATTCTTGAGCGAAATCTGATTGGAATTGTGAAGCGAAAGCTTCCATTTCGGCTTCAACATCGCTATCTTTGTTGGAAAGTATGCTTTCTAAGACCGATCCGACATCGTTGTAAGCTTGTTGGCTTCCTTCTACTAGTGGTCTTGAGAATAGCTTACCACTTGCATCACTTAGGATAGGTGCTATAGCTGATTCTGAAGACTTGTATGAGTCATCTTCTACTGCACTTTGTCTAGCTGGCATATATCCAGTATCTAGGGCAAATTGTATTTGTGCGTCTTTGCTTGCTAGGTATTTTAGGTATTTGAAAGCAGCTTGTTTTTCTTCATCTGTTGCCTTGTCAAACATATAGATGTTTGTACCTTGTTGTACAGCATTTTCTGCTGGATAAGGAGCAGCAGCGTATTCAAATTTTCCTTCAACACCGTCTTTGATGTAAACTTCTCCGGCATTTGAACCGATATAGGCCGCTACTTGCTCGTTGGTTAGAGGACCTGACATATATTGGTCTGTTCCCGCTATTCTAAAATAGCCCCCATCTATACCGTCTTTGTAATACTTAACTGCCTCGATTGATTCAGGACTTGTTACGTCAAGGTTAGCATCAAATTCCACACCCTTGTTTTTAAGATAGGTTACATAGAAATTTGATAATGAATCGAATCCTACTCCTGGGATTCCTTTTTCTTCATAAATTTTCTTTGAAACTTCTGCTAGTTCTTCAAAACTTGTAGGTACTTCAAGTCCTAGTTCATCAAAAAGGTCTTTGTTGTACCAGAAAACTTCTGTTGACTTGTTAAATGGAATTCCTAAGATTTTGCCATCTTGTTCGATTTCATCTCTAATTCCTGGGAGGATATCTTCATAATCATCAATTCCATCTTCTCCCTTAACATAGTCAGTAAGGTCTGTTACCAATCCTGCTTGGTCAAATTGAAGAATCCAATCAGGATATGCTTGAGTTATAGTTGGTAGGTCCTTAGGTGATTGTAAGGATGAAACTAGGGTTTGATTTAGTTTACCATAGTCTTCTTGACTTTGTAGGGTTATTTTTACATCTGGATTTTCTTCTTCAAATTGTTTGGTTAGTTTCTCCAAAGCCTCGCCTTGTCCACCACCCATAGCATGCCAAAATACTACTTCTGTTGCATCGCCTGAAGCTGTTTCTTCTTCGCTAGAAGTTTCTTCTTTAGGTGCTTCAGCATCAGTACTTTCTTGAGTTTCTGTACTTTCTTCAACAGCTGTATCTGCCGCTGGATCTGTTGTTTCTTGGTTATTACCGCAAGCTGTAAATAGTCCTAACGATAAAGCCATTGTTGCTAAGATTGATAATTTTCTTTTCATAAGTTCTCCTTTTTTTTATATAATCATCTCGCGTATATAATATACCCATTTTTACTACTTTAACAAAGATTATCTTTTTATGCCTCCGAAGGATACTCCCTTTAGGATTTGCTTTCTAAAGATAAAGTATAGGATTAGTATTGGTAGGATAGTAATAGTTGATGCTGCCATTTGCAAGTGGATAAATTGACCTGCATCTGATGAGAAGGCAGAAAGTCCATTACTAATTAATCTCATTTCTGTAGAATTTGTAACCAAGATTGGCCACAAGAATGAGTTCCAACCTGTTATAAAGTTAAGTAGACCTATAGTAAAGATTGTAGACTTGGACATGGGGATCATAATCTTTCTTATAAATTCAAAGTCACTAGCTCCATCAACCTTGGCTGCATTGTAGAAGTCCTTTGGAATAGAGTTCAAGAATTCCTTGAGGTAGAAAATATAGAATACTGACGCCATAAAAGGAATTATCAAGGCTGTGTAGGTATCTATAAGTCCTAGCTTGGCTATGGTTGAGAAGTTGGTAAAGATTATTATCTCAAAGGGAATCATAAGCAAGGAAAGCAAGAAGTTTTCTAGGACTCGCTTGTGCTTAAAATTCATAAAGTTTAGGGCAAAGGCTGCAAGGATGGTTGTAGTTAATGTGATAATTGTATTTATCATTGTAACAAATACTGTATTCACAAAGTACCTAGCAAAGGGTGCCGCAGCAAAGGCTTCTTTATAGTTAGAAAATATTGGTCTTGCTGGCAAAAGTTTTGGCGGTATCTTAGTTACCTCTTGAAAAGTCATAAGTGATGATGAAATCATATATAAGAATGGGAAGAGGGTTATTATAGCCATTATTATTACAAAGATATATCCAAGTACTTTTAGAGCTTTATTCATATTTACCTACCAATCCTTTCTATAATCTTCTTTTGGATAAAGGTTAGTACCAAAAGGAATAAGAACAAAATAACACCGGCTGCCATGGCTTGACCATACCTGTATTCTACATAGAACTTGTTATAAATATAAAATACTGCAGTCATTAGCTTATTTCCGACTCCTGCCCTACCATTAAACAAGGCAAAGACAGAATTATATATCTTGAAGGCTGATATAAAGCTTGTCAAAAATAAGAAGGTCAAGATAGACTTAAGCTCTGGCAAAGTTAACTTCTTAAATTGCTCCCAAGGGCTTGCACCAAACATCTCTGCCACCTTGTAGTAGGACTTGTCAATACTCCTTAGACCTGCAAGGATTACTATAATATTAAAGGCTAGGGACTGCCAAACACCAAATATAATGGTCGCAAGCATATTGTAGTCAGGGTTATTCAAAAAGTCTATCGGCCCAATACCTACAAGGCCCAAGATATAGTTCACAAAACCATAGTTGCCATTAAGTAAATACCTAAAAACAATACCTATAGCTATAACACTAGTTAGGTAAGGGATAAAAAATATAGTTTCGAAAAATTTACTTCCCTTAATGTTCGTATTCAAAACAAGAGCAATAAACATCGAAATTATAATTGATAAAGGCACTACCGTTACCGAATAGATCAATGTGTTTATCATTGCCCTCCTAAAGATAGGATCCTTTAGGACAATAGGGAAGTTCTCAAAACCTACAAACTTAGGATTTAGGATATCATTACTTTGCAAGGCCATGATAAAGGTTCTTATCATAGGATAAACAGAAAATATCAAAATGGCTGCTAGGGCTGGCGCCAAAAATAACCAGGCCTTGTTAGAATGCTCTGCACTATAATTATTTTTCTTCATCAGTAGGCTCTCTTTCCTTCTTGGTCAAATAGGTAAATTGAATCGTAGTCGATACTAATACTTATAGTATCGCCTAGCTTTATAGGAAGCTTGCTATCTACAACCATTCTAGAAGGCAAGTTATTCAATTCAAAGTGAAGAATCATATACCTTCCAATCATTTCTATAGAATCTATCTTAACATTTATATTACCATTTTTATTTAGGCTAAATTGTTCAGGTCTAATACCTAGAGAATACCTAGCTTCGCTTAGTTCTTTTTTGATCCTAGAGCCTACAAGGTCAGACTTATTGATAGTAAAGTCAGGAGTCCTTAGGACATCTCCCTCATTTTCTATATCATAGATATTTATAATAGGGCTGCCTATAAATTTTGCCACGAAAAGATTGGCTGGTTCTAGGTATAAATTTTGTGGCTTATCATATTGTTGGATAACTCCCTCGTCCATGATAGCTATATAGTCGCTAATAGATAGGGCTTCTTCTTGGTCGTGGGTTACAAAGACCGTAGTAACTCCTACTTCCTTAACAATATTTCTAATCTCCTCCCTAATAGAAAGTCTAAGCCTTGCATCCAAGTTACTTAGAGGCTCATCTAGCAATAGGGTCTTTGGATTTTGGATAAGGGCCCTAGCTATGGCAACCCTTTGTTGCTGACCACCAGAAATTTGATTTGGCTTCTTATCCCTAATATCGCCTATATAGGTAAGGTCTATATACTTCTCGGCTTCTTTCTTAGCCTCATCCCTCTTAATTTTCTTATCCCCTACTGTAAGTGGGAAGATAATATTTTCTAGGACTGTCATATGGGGATAGAGGGCGTAATTTTGAAAGACCATTCCTATATCCCTATCCTTAGGGTGCTTACCTATAATGGATTCCCCATCAAATAAAATATCTCCCTTAGTTGGATCTAGAATACCCGCAATAATATTTAGGATAGTTGACTTGCCACAACCACTAGGTCCCAACAAAGTAACCAAGGCCCCATCTTCTATATCTAGGTTGATAGACTTTAAGGCCTCGTAGCCATTTTCATAAACTTTGTTTAGATTCTTAATCTCAATCATAATACCTCTCTTACATACTTTTAATAAAGCAAAATAATTAACATAACTACCATTAAACCAATTCCTACAAGAGTAAAAGCATCTATCTGCTTGATTAAGGCAAGAATAACCAAGGCAATAGAGAGCAAAAATAGGAAAAGGTAGAGCTGAATGAAAATATCATCCTCGAGCCTATTAAAAATTAATACCATAACTACCGCTGCGACAACTAATATAGTTATCGAAATATAAATATTAGTTTTTTTCTTATCTACGATGGAATTTAACAGGAAAAAAGCTGCAATAACCATAAGTAGGGGCCACAGCAAATAATCAAAAAAAATATTTATCATAATTACCTCTCTATTATTATAACATTATAGTTTATACTTTAGTAGGCTTATAAAGTATTTTATTGGATTTAGTCTATTTTCAAAAAGAGATTTACTGGAAAGCCTTATAAAATAGCCCATTTTATAAAAATCCTCCTGTCCGGTCTATCCCAAACAGAAGGTTTGATTTTCTTTAATCTTCACAAGAAAGAATCCTAGCCCTATAAAGCTCAAGGACTTAAAATTAATATAGTCCTCTAACTCTTTTTGATGACTAAGTAGAATTAAATTTATTAACCATAATAGAATAAAAATTTCTTGAACGTTGAAATTATAAAAAAATAGAGCCGAGATACTCTCCGCTCCACTTTTTTCCCAATTTATTGGACATATAAATCTTAATTAACTAATATATGTCTATTTTTCTATTTTACTTCTTCTAGAAGGTCAGATTTTATATAGCCTGCTTGGCCATCTATATTAACTCTTGACCATCCATCGGCTTCTAGGATTACCATGATTTCATCTCCTGGATGGGCTTCGCCTACTATATCAGAGTCAGTTGAAGGATAAAGCCTGATATTTACTACATCATTTACCTTGTAATTTACTCCTTCTATACCATCGGTATTTTCTTCTTGAAGATCTTCTTCATTGCTTGAGTTTTCTTCTTGGTTTTCTGGATTATCTTCTAAGCTTGTTTCTTCTGCTACTTGTTCTTCCTCCACTTGATTAGTGTTTGCTTCAGGGTGACGTTTTGAAACGTAGTCATCATTTGAGCAAGCTGTGATTGTAACAAGTAAGGAAAGTATAAGTAAAATTTTAGATTTTTTCATTATTTATCTCCAAACAATTCATCCACTTCAGTTTCTTTGAATACGTAATTTGTTACTATTATACCCAAGATATCAGTTGAAGCCTTCTCTAGCAATTCTATAGATTGATCATATACTTCATTATTTAGGTTGGCATAGGATGTGAAGACTACACACTTATCGGCAAGTGCTGAGAAGAGGCTTGCTTCAGGTATGCCTATAATTTCGCTTGTACTAATGAAGACATAGTCGTAACGACCCCTTAGGTCATCATAGTAGTTTCTAATGTCATTTACTTCTAGGAATTTGTCTGCATAGTCTGATACCTTACCAGTTGTCATTAGGGTAAGATTTTTCTCGTATTCATCACTTTCTATTATTGATTCGTGACTATAATCTCCCAAGAGTCCATCGATAAAGCCTCTTTCTTTTCCCCTACCTACGATATTCTCTATTTGTGGAGATCTCAAGTTGGTATCAATTAATAGAATCCTAGGACCATCCTCTGCAATGTGCCTTGCCATAGCATAGAGGTTTTGCATTTGGTCAGTGTGGTTGGATGTTGAAGTAAAGGCTATTACATTATCAAAGCTTCCTAGGTTTTGTAGGAGATTTGCCTCAATATTGTAAAAGGCTTGGAGGGCTATTTGTTTTTCTTCTTCTTTTTTTCTCTTAAACATCTAAATCTCCTTTGCTATATGGTGGAATTTTTCCTAAAATCTTGTAAGATGCATCTTCTTCTTGACCTAAATTTTCCATCACTTCATTTCTATTTATTACTCTTGTAGCATCCATATCGTCTTCATAGGCTAAGTTTTCTTCTGTGAAATCTTCTTCTATGGCCTCGTCTTCTAAGAAGTCTTCTTCCAAGTCCTCATCTAGGGAAGTTGGCTCCTCTTCTTCTACCTTCTTGAAGCTTACCCTTCTTTCTACCCTAGTATTTTTATTCTCTATTTCTTCATTTTCTACTGGTCTATTTCTAAATTGACCTTGGTTTTCGTAGTAGGCCTTAATTAGCTTGTTGTTGTAGGAATTGGTTGCTATCATTGATATTAGGGTAAATACTACGAAGGCAATCCCTCCACCTATGAGGCCATAGCTTAGGAAGTTATTTACCTTACCAGCATTTTGGTAGGCATATTCCATAACTTGGGCATCTGTTTGGTAGATATTTTTGATGACTCTTATAGCAAGGTCTGCATATTCATCTGCCATGTCCTCAGCCCTTAATTTGTTGGTATCAGTTACTACAATATCTACAACAGAAGAACCCTCTATTGGTTCAATTGAAAGCTTGGTGTTAAATACTCCCAGGGACATATCTATGCCCAAGTTCTCAAGGGTAGTTTGTTTTATCTTGTTTGAGTTAATGGTGGCCGTATAATTTTGAGTAGCTACGTTGTCTGCATCCACTGTATCCAAGCTAGTTGTAATTATCTTTGACTTAGCTTGGTACTCATCATATCCTAAAAATCCTAGGCCAAAATAAATTAAAATGCCTATAATTAGTCCAAAGATTATTCCCTTTGGAATAGAAGCTAAAAGCGATCTTTTTTCTTTCATATCAACCTCCGAAATCTTTTGCGCCTTTAATCATTAATGCTCGAGCCTTTTTTATACCTAGCTCTTCTGTTTGATCCCTATGTCTTGTTACAAAACTATCTATATAGAGCCTGTAGGATTTGGGGAAGAGGGCTCTAGAGAGTTTCCCCTTATCATAAAAATATTTCTCATCGTATCCCCTAAACCAGGTGGATTCATCATTATATATCTTGGCTATGAGAGAGAGATTAGTCCTAACCCTAAGGCCAGAGCTAATAGAGTCTGCTATAAAGATCGAATCTTCTCCCGAACCGTTGTCTGTTCCTGCACCAAAATAAGTAGAGACAGAAATATTTTTCTTCATTATCTCATCTCGCCTAAAGGCAAAATGAACTGACCCATACCTTAGGGCATTAAATATCTTTAGGTCCTTTTCTTCCTTGACCTTGACTATCTCCTTGCCATTCTGGTAGATGAGGGTTTTAAAAACAAAGAAATCAACATCAGGATTCTCCTTAAAGGCATCTGCTACCTTCTGCTCATAATCATCCTCAAAGACCTCATCGTCATCACAAAAGATTACAATGTCTGCCTTGGAATTAAGAAGGGCTAGGTTTCTACTCCTACCAAGTCCCCTGGTGTCAGTAGAAATCATCCTCACCTTGAAGTCCCCTGTATATACTTCCTCATAACCATTATGGTCAGTCTGGTTAATTATCAGGGCATCAGTCGTCAAGTTAAACTTCTTATAAAAATTTATATCTGCTACATTCATTGCAGAAATTAATACTTCAATCTTCATTATTGCCTCGTTGACTCCGCCTTCTCCCAAGTTGCCTTGGACTTGCCTGTAAGCTCGTTTTTTGCTCCAAGAAGTTGGGCTAACATCATCATAGTATAGTATCTTGGGAAATACAAGATCTTGTTTTTTGATCCAGTAACCTTACCTAGACCTGCTAGGAGATAGAAGGCAACTTGTAGGATAAAGGTCGCCTTATAAAATATACTAGAAGAAAGCAAAAAAGCATTAGCAACAAAGACTCCTATATGCATAAAGGACTGCAAAAACCTCAAAGTCTTGTGGCCAAAATGGAAAAAGGCAAACCAACCATACTTAAAAATATTAAGTCTAGCAAGATTGGTAAAAAGATTGGTCAAAATCCTTCTTTGCATCCTTATCTTCCTCTTAAACTCATCACTTGTAGTAGAGCCTGCCTTTTCAAAGGCTATGGCATCCTCGTTGTAGAGGGCTCTCTTATTATTTAGTCCTGCATGGAGGGGCATCTCATAGTCATGGCTTGATACCAAGTCATAGTGCCTATAGTCCTTCTTCCTACAAGCATAGATGGCTCCATTACCTGCTGCAATTGTACTGATATTGGACTCAATCTTTCTCATCTTAAGTTCCACATCCCAGTAGGTATTTTCAGCTACAACAGATGCTGTATCAAGGTCCTTGGCATAGATAAGGGATCCACAAACATATTCTATATCATCACTTATGAAATATGAAATAAGCTCGCTTATGGCATCTTCCTTAAACATGGAATTGGCATCTGAGAAGACGAGAATCTCCCCCTTGGCTACCTCTACTGCCTCATCTTGAGCATTGGTCTTACCTAGGTGGTTCTTTACAGAATTTACCTTAATGTCAAAGTCTGGATGGGTCTTTATAAAGTTCTCACAAATCTCCACTGTCCTATCCGTAGATGAGTCGTTGGCAACAATTACTTCAAAGTCAGTGTAGTCCGTCTTTATAATATTTAATAGCTTTTTTTCTATAACCTTCTCTTCGTTATAGGCTGATATTATAACAGAAACCTTGGGCCTCTTAGTAAAGTCTTTGATATTTTTTCTTTTAATAATCTTATCTAAAATAAAAAGTGTTAGGGGGTAACCTATCATGGCATAAAATATCCCGATAGCACACACCCAATAAAGTATTTTCATAGGCACTCTCCTTTATTTATTATATAACAAAATATCTCCTTTATACAAGTAAGTATTAAATAATAAGATTTTGCCCTTGAAAATAAATAAAGCTAGTTATATATTAATTAGGCAAATAATTTAAGAAGGAAGAATTGTATGGAAATAGATTTGATTCAAACCCTAAGCATAGCCATGTTGGCCCTTGCCTTTGGGTCTTTTATAAAAAGTAAATTTGAATTCTTTAGGAGGTTCTTTATACCAAGTCCAGTTATAGGGGGACTGGTGGTAAGTGTACTAGTTTTTATCTTGAAAAAGTTTTTTAACCTAGAAATTAACTTTGACCTTAGCCTCCAAGACTTCTTTATGAATGTATTTTTTACAGCCATAGGCCTTGCTGCATCCTTTAAGTCCCTAAAAAGAACAGGACTCTTGGGCCTTAAGCTATCCCTTGTCATCATAGTCCTCTTGCCCCTCCAAAATATAATAGGGGTGGGTCTTGCTAGCCTTTTGGGCATTAACCCCCTCCATGGAGTTGCCATGGGTTCTACTTCTATGACAGGGGGCATTGGCTCAGCCATATCCTTTGGAAAGGTCATGGAAGATATGGGAGCAGCAAACAACACCTCTATCGGTATAGCTGCTGCAACCTTTGGCCTTCTTGTAGGATCTCTTGTAGGTGGCCCTGTGGCAAAGAGACTTATAAAGAAAAATAAGCTTACCAGCAAGGGCAGTGTAAGTAGGCTTGACCTAGAAGAAAAAAGTATAAATCTTGACCAAAAGTCCCTTATGGGTGGAGTTATAATAATAGCCCTCGCAGCCCTCCTTGGAACCTTCATCAATAAAATCCTTAGCCTAAGTAATCTAAACTTCCCCTACTATGTGGGCCTACAATTTGGTGGACTTATCCTAAGAAATATTTATGACCTCCTAAACAAGGACATAGGGATAGATGCTATAGATACCCTAGGAAATATCTCCCTAAATATCTTCCTATCGCTAGCCCTAATTAGCCTAGACCTTATCGCCATAGCGAGCCTTGCCCTACCGATGTTTATAATCCTAATCTCCCAAGCTATTTTTATAGCTCTTTATACGAGCCTTATTACTTATAGGTTTTTGGGTAAAGATTATGACAGTGCAGTTATGGCTGCTGGCCACTGTGGAGTAGGTCTTGGTCAAACCCCCAACGCCATGGCCAATATGAAGGCCATCATAGAAGAAAACGGCCCATCCGATATCGCTATGTTCATCTTCCCTATAGTTCTCGCCATCTCCGTAAACCTCGCAAACCCTATAGTAATTAGCTTCTTTATAAATATTTTTGGATAAAAAATTCCCGAAAGGCTTAGTCCTTCCGGGTTTTCTTGTTTGCTTTATTTACTTCATCATGGATTGGACAGGAGGTGTGGTGGTTGTTTATAAGTCCTACTGCCTCCATAAAGGAGTGGATTACAACTGGGCCTGTGAATTTGAAGCCTCGTTTTTTGAGGTCCTTAGAGAGTCTTTCTGATAGGCCTGACCTACAAATGCTCTCCCCTTCCCTTCTCTTATAGTCGATAGGCTCTATTATAAAGGTCCTTAAGTAGCTTTTGAAGTCACCAAAGTCTTCCCTTATTTTGATGAAGGCCCTGGCATTACTTACCATGGCTTGGATCTTCTTTTTGTTTCTAATTAGGTCCTTATTTTCATAAAAAGTCTCAAGCTTAGCCTCATCATAGGTCGCTATTTTTTCGTAATCAAAGCCATCAAAGGCCTCCCTCATGGCGTCTCTCTTCTGTAAGATAAGCTCAAATGATAGACCAGCCTCCATTGTTTCTAGGACTAACATCTCAAAAAGATAGTCATCATCTAGGTTAAGCCTCCCATATTCCTCATCATGGTAGGTCCTAGATATATCTGAGCTTACCCATTCACAAGTTTTCATCCGATAAGTCCAAAGTATAAGAATACTACTAGAGCAAGGATTATCCTATAGATACCAAAGGGAATGAAGTCGTTATTTTTGACATAGTCCATAAATTTCTTTATAACTATATAGGCAACTACAAAGGATAGGACCATGCCCAAGGCTATTAGGAACCATTGGTAGAGGCTAAAGCCTGCTAGGTTCTTGAAGACCTTGAGGACTGTTGCTCCTAGCATGGTTGGTATAGCTAGGAAGAAGGAAAATTCTGCTGCAGCTGACCTAGAAAGTCCTAGGATCATAGCCCCCATAATTGTGGCAGCTGACCTAGATGTACCAGGTATCATAGCAAGGGTTTGGAAAAATCCTATAAGGATTACAGTCTTGTAAGGAACATTGGCTATGTTATCGTGCCTAAAGCCCCTGTCTTTTTTGTTTTTCTTTTCTACAAAAATTATTATTAGACCCCACACCAATAGCATGGCCGCTACAACCATTGGGTTAAAGAGGTAGGTATCTATTATATCATCAAACAAGAGTCCCAAGACCATGGCTGGCAAGATGCCTACTATAACCCTCTTCCATAGCTCCATGGTAGCCTTATCTGGGTGGCTTAGCCTATAATAAATTTTGGACTGGTTGTTGAGTTTATTATAGTTTTTTGGGAAATATCTTGCAGTTTTGCCAGGATCCCAAGGGTTTAGCCTTCTAAAATATATTACTACTACAGAAAGGATGGCTCCGAGCTGGATTATAATATTGAAGGCATTAGAAAAGCCCTCCGGTTCTAGCTCTACAAATTGATTTACTAGGATCAAGTGGCCCGTAGATGATACAGGCAAAAATTCTGTAACTCCCTCCACAATAGAAAGAATTAACACTTTAAAAAAGTCTAATATCATTTAAATTCCTCCAAAAACGAATGTTTCTCACCCTTTATTTGATAGCCCAAGACCATATCGCAGTTTACATTTTCAGCAGACCTTAAGATTGATTTTTCTACATCAGGATTATCTTCTTTGAGATAGCTTATAAGCTCTTTGACCTTTTTTCTAGTATAGGACTCGCTTGACTTGGTAACAGTGCAGGCACAGTCTAGGCTCCTTAGTCCTACGTAGTCCCTCCACCTAATTATGTCATCTTCCCTTAGGTAGTAGAGGGGTCTAATAAGCTCCATATCTTCAAAGTTTTGGGCCATAAGTCTTGGCTTCATGGTCTTGAAGTTGCCAGCGTAGAGGACATTCATTAGGGTTGTCTCGATTACATCATTGGAATGATGACCTAGGGCCACCTTGTTGCAGCCAAGCTCTTTTGCATTGGCATACAAGAATCCCCTCCTCATCCTAGCGCACATATAGCAAGGGTAGTTCCCTTTGGTAATGGATTCTGCAACTTCAAAGATTTGGGAATCATAGATTTGCCCGTCTATGTTTAGGTACTTTAAGTTCTCTTCCAAGAGTTCCCTATTGGCCCTATCATAGCCCGGGTCCATGGCTATATATTCCACATCAAATTTAACCTTTGAGTGTTTGTGTAGTTCTTCTAGTAGCTTAGCCAAGAGGAGGGAATCCTTACCTCCAGATATGGCACAGGCTACCTTGTCCCCTTCATTTATTAGGGAAAATTCTTTGATTCCTTTAATAAAGGGAGACCAGATTTCTTTTCTATATTTTTTTATTATTGATCTTTCTATTTCTACTATTTCCATTATAGCTCCACTATTCTCGAAGGCTTGTTCCTATCTGCTACTTCGAGTTCTATATCTTTATCCAAGTCAAAACCAAGGCTCCTTAGGTAGGTATCCACCGTAAGTTTTGATAGCTCGGGGGTATTATTAGTTTCTGACAGGTGGGCCAAGAAAATCACTTCATTCTTGCCAACCAAGGCATCTGCTAGAGCATTAGCAGAATCATCATTGGACAAGTGGCCCATCTTTCCCATTACCCTAAGCTTAAGCTTGTAGGGGTAGGGTCCCATCTTTAGGGCCTCGAGATCGTGATTTGCCTCCATATAATAAACATCCGACCCCTTGATTTGGTAGGCCATGGCCTCATCCACAAAGCCCGTATCTGTTAAGACAGTGATTTTTTTGTTGCCCAGGTAGATTATATAACCGACTGGCTCTGCTGCATCATGGTGGATAGATATCGGAAGGATATCCATGCTCTTGTAATTAAGAAAGGTATTTGACCTAAAAATCTTGATATTTTCTTCCTTGATCCCCTTAGCTTTTTTTAA
The DNA here is from genome assembly GCA_022780515.1 of Anaerococcus sp. Taxonomy (GTDB): domain Bacteria; phylum Bacillota; class Clostridia; order Tissierellales; family Peptoniphilaceae; genus Anaerococcus. The sequence goes on from JALEUV010000111.1 coordinate 12,941, forward strand.
AAAGGCCTTCCAAGTTCCCTCATTGGCATAGATTGGAATATCAAACCTCTTGGACAAGACCCCAGCTCCCTTGATATGGTCTATATGCTCATGGGTAAGAAAAATCGCATCGATATCGGATGGTTTTTCCCCAATTTGCCCTAGGAGCTCTATCATTTTTTTGCCAGAAAAGCCAGCATCAATTAAAATCTTGACCCCCTTGTGGTCTACAAAAACTGAATTGCCAGAAGATCCTGAAGATAAGCTTACAAACCTAGTCATCTATATCAAAGTACTTTCTAAGAAATTCTGCTAGGGCAGGCTCTTCATTGGACCCTATGACATAGTCGGCTGCACTTTTGGCAGCAGGGTGGCCATTACCCATGGCTATACCCACTCCTGCAAGGTCTAGGGACTTGGCATCATTGAAGCCATCACCAAAATACATGACCTCATCCATAGATACTCCTAGGATTTCACAAAGCTTGACAAGGCTCTTTTCCTTACCCGAATTTTTGTTTAGGATCTCTATAAGATATGATTCATTTCTCATAACCATATAGTCCTTAGTAAGCTCATCCATATACTTATCAGCGATTTGGTCAAGAAGTCCTTCATCTCCTGCTATACCTATCCTAGATACGGACTTCTCAATATCATCAAAGTTCTCAAACTTCATCCATGGCATCTGTACCTGTTTTTGGTCTAGGACAAAGGCCTCGTTTGGCACTTCCTCATTTAGGTAGAGGATATTCATAGTGTGAATTGTAATCTGTACATCTTCATCAGCAAGTAACTTAGTAATCTTTTTATAATCATTCTCATATAAAGGATTTTCCAAAAGAGCTTTGCCATCGGCATTTCTCCTTATAAAAGCTCCTGTACCGCAAATTGAATAATCATCATAAGACATTAAGCCTAACTTTTGGCGCATCCTCCACATACCGTTAAAAGTTCTTCCGGAATTTAGAATGATTTTTATTCTCCTATTTTTTAACACCTCGACTACATCAACTGTTTCATCGAGGATTTCTTTATTATCATTTACCAAAGTACCATCAACATCAAATACTATTAGCTTAATATCCTTCTTCATAATACTCCTAACATATTAAAAAAAGTGCAAGTTTCCCTACACTTATTGACTATAATATAATACTGGAAAAGTATCCAATTTCAATCCTTACCCAAGGAAAAAGGCCCTAGAGGATTTACCCCTAAGACCCTTGTCTTTATCCAAAGTATAGTCTCACAAAGACTGCTATTAGTATCAATAATCCCAAGACCAAAATAATTTTGCCTAACCTTGAGCCAAGGTTTAT
>JALEUV010000115.1 GCA_022780515.1 Anaerococcus sp.
GCAAGGGAGATAAATGATAAGTCAGAAGACTTTAGGATAGAAACTATGAAGATTTTGACCATGCAACTATCTTCTATAACCCTTATAGAGTGGATTGCCTATGGGTCAAGCATTGGATGTATCTTTATGAGCCTCTATGCCTCTTCTAAAGAAGGAGTAAGCCTCGAAAGCCTCATTATTGTTTTGATCCTTGCTATGGAAGCCTTTAACCCAATGATTACCCTCACTGCAAGCTTCCATGTAGCGATGACTGGGGTTGCTGCTGGTAAAAACTTGATAGAATTTTAAACCTTGAAGAAGATAGAAGAGAAGAGGCCTTTCCTGAAGGAGGACTAGAAAGCCTAGTAGTAAAAGATTTAAACTTTGCTTATAAGGATAAGGAGGAAAAGAGCCTAGTAGATATCAATATGACCCTTCCCCAAAAAGGCTCTATTGGTCTTGTAGGAGAAAGTGGTTGTGGCAAGTCTATCCTTACCAAAATCCTTGCAGGAAGTATAAGGGCAAATTCTGGAGATGTATTCGTAAATGGCCATCCCTTTGCTAGGATAAATTCAAACTTCATCGCCGAGCATATCTTTAGGATAAGCCACGACTCCCATATCTTTGAAGAAAGTGTCCACGAAAACTTAGCCATGGGAGATAAGACCATAAGCGATAGGCAAATAGAAGATGCCCTAAGGAAGGCTTCGATTCTGGGTTATGTCGAAGGCCTCAAGGAAGGACTCGATACCTTTACTAGAGAGCTAGGAGATAACTTTTCATCAGCTCAGATGCAAAGATTGGGACTTGCTAGGTGCCTTCTAAAAGATGCCCCAATCCTACTACTTGATGAGCCAACAAGTAACCTAGATTCATTAAATGAAAATATAATTTTAACTTCAATAAAAAATAATATGAAGGATAAGACCATAATTATGATAAGCCATAGGGCATCAAGCCTTAAGATTTGTGATAAAATCATTAATATGAAGGGTCAAAATTAGATACATTGAAATTGCTAAGTAAGAGATTATTTAGCAATTTTTATGTAGCTTATGACTATAGTGAAAATAAGACTTATGGTAAGGAAAATTATAGACAAAATAAAGGCTCTAAAATATAATATAGATATAGACAATCTTTTAACTAGGACTTTTTGTCTTAGGCTAGGAGAAGAAAGGGGTTTTATGAAAAAAGAAGAATTTTCTAATTTATTTAAGTTTGATGGGGACTTATCCATATCTCAGGCCTTTCCTTTGGCCTTGCAACACGTTATAGCTATGATTGCTGCCTGTGTAGCGCCGGTTATTATTCTTACCAACGCTATAGGTCTTGAAGCAAGTGAGAGTGTAATGCTTGTCCAAATGGCACTTATTGGATCTGCCATTACTACCCTATTGATGATTTATCCAATAGGTAAGTTTGGGTCTAGGCTTCCTATGATATACGGGGTTTCCTTTGCCTATATTCCTACCATGCTTGCTCTAGGTAGCCAATTTCAAGCAAATGGGCCTAAGGGAATTGTTGCCATAGTACTAGGAGCTCAGTTAATAGCAGCTATTGTTTCCCTTGTATTTGCCTTTACTCTAAAATACATACTGCCATATTTTCCACCTTTGGTTAGTGGTACAGTTGTATTATGTATAGGGATTTCCCTTTATCCAGTCGCCCTAACTAACATGGGTGGAGCTGGAGATGTTACAGCAGTAGGCTGGGGTGCTTGGCAAAATTGGCTAGTTGCCATTATAACCCTTATAGCTAGCATTGGCTTTACCCATTTTGGTAAGGGAATAGTATCTCTGGCGTCCCTCTTGTTTGCTATGCTAGTAGGCTATGTGTTTTCATTTTTCTTTGGGATGATTGACCTAAGCCCAGTAGGAGATGCAAGCCTTGTATCCTTGGTTAAGCCCTTGCACTTTGGAATTAGCCTTGAGCCTTCGGCTATATTTTCTTTTATAATAATTTTTATAGTTACGTCCATTGAAGGTATTGGAGATATGACCTCTACTACAGTAGGGGGTATGGATAGGACTCCAACAGGAGAGGAGCTAAGGGGAGGACTTGCAGCATTCTCACTTACAAATATTATAGGAGCCTTTACAGGAACTCTTCCAACAGCTACCTTCTCACAAAATGCTGGTATAGTTTCTGTAAACAAGGTCATTAATAAGAAGGTATTTTCTACAGCAGCTCTTATAATTTTACTTGCAGGATTTTCACCAAAATTATCTGCCCTCCTTACTACTATTCCTGATGCAGTAATAGGTGGAGCTACCCTATCAGTCTTTGCCATTATTACTATGAATGGTATCAAGATGATAACAAGCCAACCTCTAACTACTAGAAATACTTCTATAGTTGGTACATCAGTAGCCCTTGGCTTTGGCTTTACATCAGTAGTATCAGTGGCTGAGTCTGCAGGAGTTGTCTTTATGCCAGAATTTTTGAAGATTGCCATAGGATCATCGCCAGTTGTTCTAGCTGCCATAGCTGCAGTCCTTATGAATGTTATAATTCCAGAAAATGAAGAAGATAAGTCTAAGGAAGATAGTCTAAGTTAGAATCTTTTACAAGTAAAAATTTCTACGAAAAAAGGAGGCGAAAGCCTCCTTTACTTATTATTTCTAGATTCCGTCAATATCTTCTACATCGTCATTTGAAATTGTTTCAACCTCGTAGGCCATTATAGAACCCTTGGCTTCATCTATTACTTCTCTAACAGCCTCGTCTAAATCAGAGCTAACTGAATTGATAGCTGTAAATAAAGCTGCAAAGTTTAATCCGCCTATAACTCTTACGTTAGCCTTATCGCCTATGCTCATCACTGATCTATTAAAAGGTGTTCCTCCTGCAAGATCTGCTAGGACTAGGACATTTTCGTAGGAGCTTAGTTCTTCATAAGCGTCTTTAATTTTTTGATCAAGTTCTTCTAGGTTATCATTTTCTTTAAATTCTAGAACTCTTACATTCTCGAATTCGCCAGCAATCATTTTGATAGCAGAATAAACTCCGCTAGCCAAACTTGCATGGCTTACTACTATTACACCATTAGCCATATTAGAATATACCAATGAAGCTTCCACCAACACCAAGTATTAGCAAGAATACTATACAAGTAATTGGTTTCCATTGTCTCTTAATCATTAAGAAATATAGAAGAAGGGTGATTGCTAGTGGTATTAATTTTGGAATAATACCATCAAGTACACTTTGGATGTTAACTGTTACTGGTTGTTCTTCATATCTGTTGAAGGTTATAGCAGAGTTGCCATTTCCAAGGTCTACTATTGTAGAACCATCAGCTAGCTCTCCTGTTAGGTTTCCATTTTCATCAGTCTTGTACAAGAATTCATTGTATTCTTCAAGCTTATCATTTGGTACTACTGTATCTACTAGGACTGCAGCATTTGTTGTACCATTTGGAACTTCTAGGGCTGTTGTTGTATCACCATATACAGCTGTTAGGGCACCTACTATGATTACACCAAGAATTGATGCAGCTCTTGTAAATTCCTTAGCGTTAGCTGTAAAGATATCGATGGCCTCTGTACCCATCTTGTAGGACCAGTGCATGAGCCAGAATCTTATGGCAAATTGGGCAACGTTAAATATTACCAAGAACAAGATAGGACCAGCTATCTGACCTTGTAGGGCCATGTTTGAAGAAATACCTGCAACTATAGGCACTAGGGTGAACCAAAATAGGGCATCTCCTATACCTCCAAGAGGTCCCATTGCTGCAACTCTTACGGCTCTGATTGTTGGTATATCAAGTTTGTTTTGTTCTAGAGATAGGATAATACCCATAACAAAGGTTACTAAGAATGGGTGAGTATTAAAGAACTCAAGGTTGTGAGTCATAGAAGTAGCTAGGTCTTCTTTATTTGTGTGAATTTTTTCAAGACCTGGGAGGATTGCATACAACCATCCACCAGATTGCATTCTCTCGTAGTTGAAGGATGCTTGCAAGAATAAGGATCTCCAAACCATCTTGTTTAGAGTTTTCTTATCGAGCATTTCACTAGGAGTTTTATCGATGTATTCATCTACTCTATTATATTCCATCTTCTTCTCCTTCCATATCTGATCCTACTGGTGCAGATTTTTTCATCTTTGTTTGGATTTGGTAATCCCAGAATGCTATACAGAATCCTATGAATGCCATTAGCAATAATGCAGATCCTGACAAAGCAGCGTTAGATACGATGATTACTGCAAGGGCAAATCCACCAAGATAGAAGCCCCATAGGTCCCTACTAAGCATAAGTCTTAGAAGAACTGCAAATCCGACAAATTTCATCATTCCACCAGCAACTCCAAGTCCATCCATAAACCATGCAGGAATTTTACTTGTTAGGGTTTCGCCGAAGGTAGAACCTGCTATGAAGAATAAAACTACTACTAATCCGAAGATAGTACCAAGGATTGCCATAGAAATGTAGTTAATTCTTTCAATTCCCTTTGGATTGGCTTCGTGAGCGTATTGGTCAGCCTTTGCCATAACGGGACTCATTACTGTAAATAGTAAGGTAATTCCGTATTGACCTAGTAGGGCAAAAGGAATAGCGGCAGCTACGGCAGCATTTGGTTCAAGACCAGAAGTAATTGCAAATATTACAGCAACTATACCTCCGATAACAGCGTTAGGTGGTTGAGCACCTCCGACAGGCATGTTACCAATTGTCATTAATTGGTAAGTAGCTCCTACTACAAGACCAGTTTGCATATCTCCTAAGATAGCACCTATTACTGGACCCATAACTATAGGTTGGTATAGGGATTCTAGGAAGCTGAATTGGTCAATTGCAGCGATGAAAGTTACTACAAATATTAATAATATTTGTAAAGCATTATAATCCACATTTACCTCCTTTACGAATTATAATTTTATATTAATAATTTCTTATTAATTAACTAAATAATTTCTCGATATTTTCCTTAGATTCTGTAGGAACCTTTCTAATCTCGAGTTCAACGCCTAATTCTCTTAGCTTCTTGAAGGCTTCTACGTCTTTATCATCTACAGCAACTGTTCCAGCTACTTGTCTCTTTCCTTCAGCCATGTGCATATTTCCGATATTAACTTTCTTGATTGGAACTCCACCTTCTACTAGGGTAAGAACATCTGAAGGGGTTTCACAAATTATGAAGATGAGTTGTCTATCAGCTGCCTTGTGGATAGTATCAATAGTTTTTTGTAGGGTCCAATATCTTGTAGCAACACCATTTGGTGCAGCCATGTCCATAAGACCTTGTCTCATCTTGTTTCCTGCTACATTGTCATTTGCAACAAGGATTAAATTAGCACCAATAGCCTTGGTCCATTGAGTTGCAACTTGGCCATGTAACAAACGATTATCGATTCTTGTAAGAACAATATTTGGCATTTCTTTCTCCTTTACTTAATAATTTCGCTTATACTGTAACGACTTACTTTGATATTGACATCCTTGGCTACATTGATGATAGCTGTATCTTCACCTAAGCTAATAATTTTGCCGTAGATGCCATCAGTTAGCATGACAGTCTTGCCAGGTTTCAAATTAGTATGAAGGTCTTCGAAATATTTTTTTCTTTTCTTGAGATTCTTATGACTAATGACTTGGCTAATTAAGACAAAAATTGCTATAAAGGCTAACAAAACCAAGGATGTCGTTGCGATATCACCTAACATTTTCCCTCCTTCCAAAACTCATCTCAATACCTATATAGAAAACATTTTCAAAAATAAAAACTTATAAATTTAAAAATATTTGCCAAGAATAGATATTTCGATTGACCATATTTATTTGGCTAAATTATTAATATGGTAGTTACCACTATTATAGATTATAAAATAAGCCTTGTCAAGGACTTCCATACATATTATATCAAATTTTATTTATGTGAGATCTATAAAAAATAATTATTTGGAAGGGGGAGTATTAGGTAAGAAAAAATATGAAAACGTAAGCTTTTGCATAATAATAGAGTAAAGTTTAATTAAGATGAGGAGGTTTTAATGGAAATTAATACTGAAAAAATTAGAACGATAGAAAAAAGTAATGGATTTTTTGAAATAACTTACGAAAATGACCTGGGGGCTAGACTCTACTTGTATGATGAGGACATCATAAGATTTTACCTAGACCCCAAGGGAGACTTTTCAGAAGAGGTCAAGGTCAATGACCCATAAAGACCTGCCCAAATCGTGGTAGGAGATGCCTACAAGGGAGAGGCTACTAATGATATTTTCCTTGATGCTTTGCTAGAAGAAGATGGGAAAATTTTATAATAGATACTAAGACCCTTAGGATAAGAATTGGAAAAGAAGGAGATGCCCAAGTCTTTGATAAAAGGAGCCAAAAGCTTGCCTTTAATATAGTTGGAAGTGATGGCCTAACTCTTAAGTTTTCTCATAGGGAGGATGAATTTTTCTATGGAGGAGGAGTACAAAATGGTAGGTTTGTCCACAAGGGTAATGAAATTGAAATAAAAAACACTAATAATTGGTTAGATGGTGGAGTTGCATCTCCAAATCCATTTTTCTTCTCAAGTGCTGGCTATGGACTCTTGGCCAATACCTTTGCTCCTGGTAAGTATGTATTTAAGGATCCAGTAGAAATAAGCCATGATGAAGACAAGCTCGACCTATACTTTATGGTAAATGCCGACTATTATAAGCTATATGAAGATAGCAAAAGAATATGATAGAATAATTAAGATTGAGAGATAATTTAAAGATAGGAACTTTTTAAAACGTGTCTGGTCGGTCTATTTTGATTATTAAGAAAGATGTGGGACTTAGGGAGAATAAAAAATCAAGTTGCCTTACAGTTATAATTGACTTATGCCTACTAATTGTGGAGGAATGGCTTGGTCGGATAAAATGATTATTTAAAACATTTTCATAAAGTCCTTGAATTTAGCTTTATAAACTAATATAATGGATGCGATGGTAACTACCAATATTATAGGAGGTTTTTATGCTATTGGATGAAAGTAAATTAGAAGAAAGAGATTTCAAAAATACTTATACTGAAATCTTAAATCAAGCAGACACCTGGCTAGAAGTTTACAAGTTGTATGAAGAAAGAAAAGACGATATCGAAGCTTTCTTGGACAAAATCGGATCAGATGTAAAAGTAATCTTTACAGGTGCAGGAACAAGTGAATATGTAGGAAATGTTTTAGTAGACTATCTAAAAACTCATGGAGATCTAAACTTTGAATCTATTGCAACAACAGATTTAGTTTCAGCTCCTTACCTACACTTCGAGAAGGACCAAAAAACTCTTCTTGTTTCTTTTGCAAGAAGTGGTAACTCACCAGAATCGCTCGCAGCAGTTAAACTAGGTAGCCAATTAGTTGATGATTTCTACAATCTACCAATTACTTGTGCTAAGGATGGTAAACTTGCCCAAGGCCTAAAGGATGATGAAAAATCATATGTATTCTTAGAACCAGAAATTACAAATGATAAGGGCTTTGCTATGACAAACTCTTTCTCATCAATGCTTTTAGCAGCTCTACTAATCTTTGATACCAAGACAGAAAACAAGAAAGAAGTTGTAGAGAAGGTATCAAGCCTAGCTAAAGAGATTTATGATAGAAAAGAAGAAATAGAAAAATTAGTAGACTTTGACTTTAACAGAATTGCTTACTTGGGTAGTGGTCCTCTAGGTAAGCTAACCAAAGAAGCTAGACTAAAAATCCTAGAACTTACAGCAGGTGAAGTTGTAACAATTTGGGATAGCTCTATGGGCTTTAGACATGGTCCTAAGTCCTTTGTAGACGAAAATACCCTCTTAGTTTCTTTCGTTTCTTCAAACCCTTATACAAGACTCTATGATGTAGACTTACTTGAAGAAGTAGCTAATGATGAGATAGCTAAGAAGATTATAGCAGTTACAAACTCATCAATCGACAAAGACTATGAGCTAGTATTTGAAAGCGAAGGGATTGATGATGTTTATCTAGCACTTCCTTATATTGTGATAGGTCAATTAATATCCCTAATCACAAGCTTGAGAGTTGGTAACACTCCTGATAATCCATCTAAGACTGGAACTGTAAATAGGGTTGTAAAGGGAGTTATAATCCACGATTACGAATAATGGCTACCCTTTACTCAGACCTCACAAGTAAGCTTTTAGATAAGATATCGACTATGAACAAGGGAGATAAGTTCTACTCAGAAAGGCAAATCTGCCAAGATTATGGGGTTTCTAGGACTACAGTTAGAAATGCCATAGGAGCCCTAGTAAATGCTGGCATCCTCTACCAGGTACAGGGTAAGGGTACCTTTATTAGGGAGAAAAACAGCGAGAACTTATCAAACTACTACTCTTTTACAGAGCAAACTAGGAGGAATGGAAAAAATCCCAAGTCACCTGTCCTTAAATTTGAAATAAAAGAAGCCAACGAAAAATTGCAAAAGATCTTTGGCCTAGAAAAAGATGCCAAGATTATCCAATTTGAAAGGCTTAGGATAGCAGATGACATCCCGATGATGTATGAGATAACGAGCATTCCCTACGATAGATTTTCAGAGATTGACAAGGACCTACTAGGCAAAAAAGCCCTATACGATATCTTCAATGAAGACTTCAAGACCAAAATCTATCAAGTCAAGGAAAGATTCTCGGTCTCATCACTTAGCTATGATATGGCAAGAGCCTTAAAGCAAAAAGACCAAAGCCCCTGCCTCAAAATAGTTAGAAGAAGCTTAGATATAGAAAATTCGATTATAGAATATACAGTTTCCTTTGCAAGGGCTGATATATTCTACTATGAAACAAGTTATTCACCAAACTAA
>JALEUV010000118.1 GCA_022780515.1 Anaerococcus sp.
TCGACCTTGCTATCAACTAGGAGCCTAAGTCCAGAGCTTCCTATCATTCCGTAGAGCAAGAAAGTAACTCCACCTATAACATTGCCTGGTATGGTTTGGATTAGGGCTGCTAGAGGTCCTATAAAGGCCATTAGGATAGAAACCATAGCTGCTCCTCCTATTACCTCAACTGAATAGACTCCAGTTATAGCCATAACTCCTATATTTTCTCCATAGGTAGTAGTAGGAACTCCACCTAGAAGTCCTGATAGGGCTGTTGAAAAGTTATCAGCAAAGATTGACCTATGAAGTCCTGGATTTTTTATAAGGTCCTTGCCAATAATATTTGAAGTTACTACTTGGTGGGATATATGCTCACTAGTTATAACTAGGATAACTGGAAGCATGGCAAGAATTGCATTAATCGAAAACTTTGGCAAGCCAAATTTTGGCATGGTAAAGAGCTTCGCCTCTAGGACAGGTGTAAAATCAACCATACCAAAAAATATGGAAACTACATAGCCCACAATGATTGCAATAAGGATTGGGATAGTAGAAAAGAATCCCTTAAAGGCAACTGATCCTATTACAGCAGTAAGTAGGGTTATAAGAAAGACCAAAAAATCCTTGCTAGTAGCTGTATCTGTCATAAGGTTGGCACCGATTGCCCCTCCTGTTACAGTATTTCCTGCAAGCTCAAAGCCTATTAGGGCTACCACTGACCCCATAGCAGCTGGTGGCAAGAGGATATCAATCCAACTTGTACCAAACTTATATATTATGTAGGCTATGATGCAGCCTAGAATTCCAGTCACAATAAAAGCACCTTGAGCATATTCAAATCCTTGACTTGCAATAATAGCTGTACCTGGTGCTAAAAATGCAAATGAAGAACCCAAATATGCAGGTGCTTGCTTCTTAGTTATTAAAATAAATAATAATGTTCCTATACCGTTCATCAATAAAACAATACCAGGATCAATATTAAATAAAATAGGGACTAAAACACTTGCTCCAAACATCGCAAAAGTGTGTTGGATAGATAAGGGGAACAATAATTTAAATGGAACTTTTTCATCTACCTTGTAGATTTTCTTATTCTTTGACATAATACCTCCGTAAATTAATAAATTTCTTAGGTTATTGTAGCAAATTATTTCCTACTTGTCAAAATTTTTAAAAATCTACCTAGGTGGCTATCCCTTTATTAGTTCTTCCCCTTTTATGCCATCAATTATTTCATCTTTGATATCTTCTAACCTATCTCTTAGGTCGTCAATCCTGCCATTATTTTTTAAATAAAGATAAGCTGCACTAAGAGCAGTTACTCCTGCTAGGGTAAGTATCGCTACAGGAGATGTACTTTTTCTTTTCATATTAAACATTTTATCACTCCTTTGCCTTTCTTATCTTAATTATACTTTGATATATTTGAATTTTCAAATTGATTTTATTGATATAATTAATTCTTGACTTATATAATTTAATCTTTCCTAACAAGTGGCATAGACATACACCTAGGGCCTCCCCTACCTACAGTTAGGGTTGAGCTATCAAGTTTAATTACTTCGATTCCATTTCGTTCAAGCATTTCATTAGTTACAGCATTTCTCTTATAAACTATAACCTTGCCTGGGGCTACGGCTAGGGTGTTGGAACCATCAGACCATTGTTCCCTTTGGGCAGCTATTGGATCTCCTCCACCACATGGCAAGAGCCTTATCATATCAAGTCCTAGGGCATCCTTTAGGAGGTCGTCTAGGCTCTTTTCAATATATTTTTCTTGGACCTTACCAGCTTCATTAAAGAACTTTATTGCCCTAAAGGTCTTGATGATACCAGGATGGTAGGTAAAGGCATCATAATCAATTTGTGTAAAGACTGTATCAAGGTGCATATAAGCTCTTTCGTTAGGAATTTTAATTCCGATGATTTCCCTAATTTCATTTTCATCATCTAGCAAGATATTTTCTGAAAGCTTTCTTATAGCTTCAAGCTCAGTCCTTTGGCTAATTCCTATTAGTAGGAGATGCTCATTAATGGCTAAGATATCTCCACCTTCTATATGGTATTTTTGATTTCTACCATAATAGTCTTTTGTATTTTTGTAATCCTTGTGGTATTTGAAAATATAGTCAGCAAATATAGTTTCTCTCTTCCTAGTTTCGCTGTACATGGTATTGATTGATACTCCATGACCTATGGTTGAGAAGTTATCTCTTGTAAAGTATAGATTTGGCATAGGATTTATGGCTGTGTACTTTTGATCAAAGACTAGGTGGTCGTTTTTTACTCCTAATTCCTTTAAGGTTATGCCAGACATGGTTTTTAGGACAAAGTCCTTGTCATCTTTTATTGCTTCTAGTAGAGACCTTGCTTCTTTTTTGATAAAGTCATCAGCAATATTAGCTTCGCTTAAATATTGGTCCAAGAATTTCTCCCTAAGGCCTTCGTTATCCCTAAGGGTTTCAGCCATTAGGTCTTCAAGATAAACTACTTCCACGCCTTCATTTCTAAAAATTTGGGCAAAATTATCATGCTCTTCTCGGGCCTTATCAAGGTCAGGAATGTCATCAAACAAGAGTTCATCTAGGGTATTAGGGGTTAAGTTTAGAAGTTCTTCTCCTGGTCTGTGGAGTAAGACCTTCTTTAGGGGTTTAATTTCACTTTTTACATTTAAATTTTTCATAAAGCCTCCAAATTTTTTTAAAAAAAGGCAGTTTTCAAAGAAAACTACCTATAATCAATTAGCCACGCCAATATCTTAATTGTGTCTTAATTATATCAGAAATTAAGAAAAAATAAAAGATATCTGTAAATTATTACACAAAAACCTGCCTATACTTGAAAATTTAAGCATTTCTTATATAATATACTTGTTAATTCATTATAGGAGGGAAAAATGAAAAAAGTTAATATAGCTACTCTTATGCTAGCATCTGCTTTAGTGTTAGGTGGTTGTTCAAATAATACTGAAAAGGCACCAGCTGAGGAAACTCCAGCTCAAAGCGAAGTTAGTACAGAAGAAGCTAGTACAGCTGAAACTGACGTAACTACAGCAGAAACTGATGCAAGCACAGAAGAAGCTAGCACAGAAGAAACAAAGGAAGAACCAGTTACATCAACAGATGCAGAAACTGCAGAAGGTAATGTAATCTTACATAGGGGCTACCCTACTGAAGAAAACGGAAGATCTATATCCCGTATAGTAGTTGCAACAAGCGGAGACAAGATTGTAGCTGCATCAATCAACGAATACCAATATGATGATAAAGATGGTGACTATGAAGGAGTTAAAAACTCTGACGGTGGATTTGGCGAAGGAACAGCAGAAGGTAAGGTTCTAATATCAAAACTTGATAACGAAGAAACTTACTCAGCAAAGATGAAAGAAGCTGGATCACCAACAAGCCTTGCTGAAACCTACAAGGGAATCGAAGATTTTGCAGTAGGCAAAACTATTGAAGAACTTGAAACATATCTAAACGAAACAGAAGACCAAGAAATAATTGATGCAATATCATCAGCAACCTTCCACTCAACACCAACTCTACTAAAACAAATAGTTGAAGTTGCTAAGGATGATGCTATCAAAACAGTAGGATTTGCAGAAAACCCTGAAGCTATCACACTTAAATCAGCAACAGCAGCTCCACACGGAGACAAATCTTTTGCCGATGTAGTAGTTGCTATGGAAGGTGATAAGATCGTTGCCGCATCATTTGACGAATTCCAATACATGGCAGATGCCCAAGGTTTAGCTGAAGGAGATAGCGGTTTTGTAGAAGGCTTTGCAGACAGTTCAAATGTTCTTGCTTCAAAGATCGAAAATAACGAACAATACTCAAAGAACATGAAAGAAAAAGCTGAAGCAACAACAGAAATCAAAGCTAACTTCGAAGCTATCCAAAACTTCGTAGCAGGAAAAACAGTAGCAGAAGTTGAGGAAGCCCTAGGAAATGTTGGAGAAGATGGAACAGTTGACGGAGTTACAGGTGCAACTCTAGTTGACACTGCCGGATACCTACAAGCAATCGTAGATACAGCTAAAATGTAATAAAGACAAAGAGAGTCGAGTGATCGGCTCTTTTTTAAACCTTAGATTATACTTTCTATGGGCAATATGAGCTAATCATAGTTTTTTTAATTTCAGTTTTATCAAGACTCTTTCGGGTATATGATAAATATAAACGCTAATTCAAATTTAATAAAGGAGGAAAATTATGGATTTTATAGAACTTGCCAAGAATCGTTATTCTTGTAAGAATTTTAGTGATAAAGTGGTTGACAGAGACTCTTTAAGGACAATACTTGAAGCAGGTAGACTTGCTCCTACAGCTCAAAACCGCCAAGGTCAACATATTTACGTTGTTGAATCAAAAGAAGGCCTTTCAAAGATTGATAAACTTACACCATGTAGATACAATGCTCAAACAGCTTTGCTCGTTGCCTTTGATAGGAATAATACCGATATATATCCTGGAGGTAAGTATAATTCAGGAGTGGAAGATGCCTCTATTGTGGCTACTCATATGGTTTTAGCTGCACAAAGCTTGGGAGTCGACTCTTGTTTTGTAAATATCTTTGATCCCGACAAATTAGCAGAAGAATTTTCTTTACCTGCTAATGAACAAGTTGTGGCTATAATCGATCTTGGATATAAGGCAGACGGAGTTAAACCTCTTGCCAAACATTTTGAAAGGAAAGATCTCGACGAGCTTGTAAGCTTCATTTAGATTAAATTTCAAATAATAACGGTTAGTATTTCTATTTATTATTTGGAATGTATTACTTATTTTTGTCTTAATCTTATTCATATAAAAATGCGGAGCCGGATTCTTCCCGACTCCGCACTTTTTTATATTGATTATCTTCTAACCCGTTTATAATTTTATTAATAGTAATATATCTATATGTTTTGTTATTAATAAGCCCAAGCTATATTGTAAGCATCACGAAGGGCTTCAAGTAGTGTTCCAATTTTATAAGCATCTCCATATAGTCTAACTGTATTAGCACAATCCTTGAACTCTTCGTATAGATCCGGTTGCGGTTTAGATCCGAGTGCGAGGATTACTGTATCATAATCCAATTCTTCTTCTTTACCTTCGTTTTCTTTATCCAAATGTTTAACTATGATACCCCTATCGGTTACTTCTATTAATTGATTAAGCGGTAAGAATTTTACTCCTTCTTTTTCAAGATTGGCAAGAATTACCATACGATTTCTTTCAATCTCGCTTGCACCAAGTGTCGCCGTCATTTCTACTATAGAAACTTCTTTGTTAGGATCCGAAGCTTTGATTGTATCTGCCAGCTCAAGTCCTGTTGCACCAGAGCCTATTACAGCTACTTTGTTTCCTACTTCTCTTTTTCCTTCTAGGTAATCTTCTGCAACTATTACCTTGTCAGAATCTAATCCCTTGATCGGAGGTTTCATAGGATTACCGCCGGCACAAATAAATACCGCTTCAGGATTTAATTCTTTTACATTTTCTTTGTTTGCTTCAGTATTAAGTCTTAGGTCAACATCAGTTGCTTTCAATTCTTTTTCTTGAGTTTCTAAGAACCGTCCTAATTTTTCCTTATCTTTTCCAAGAGAGCCTGAGTAAAGTGCTCCACCCAAGTGATCATTCTTTTCAAACATTGTTACATTGAAACCTCTCTTTGCAAGAAGTATAGAAGTTTCAACACCTGCAGGTCCACCGCCTATTACAACGATTTTCCTTCCCTCTCCGTTTTTGTTTAAATTCTTTGGATCAAACAAAACTTCATTACCGAGAATAGGGTTAACTGCACATTCCAGATGACGACCCTTTGAGCAAGCTTCTATACAACGGTTGCAACCGATACATTTTCTGATTAAATCACTTCTTCCCATCTTTGCTTTTTTTGCCCGATCGGAATCTGCCAATTGACCTCTACCTACAGCTACAAAATCACATACACCATCTTCCAAAAGTTTTTCTGCTACTTCAGGTTCTTTTATTACATTAATTGATACTACAGGAATATTAACTGCTTGTTTAATTGCCCCGGCAAGGTGTGATCTTGATCCTTGCTTGTAAGAATACATAGGAATAATTTGATGACCTGTTTCATAGATACCGCATGATACGTGGATATAGTCAATACCTTGAGCTTCCAAATGTTTTGCAATTTCAACACTCATTTCAGGAGTAATTCCCTTATCACCCATAAATTCATCAGCAGAAATACGAATACCTATAGGGAAATCAGATCCGCAAACCATCCTAATTCCTTGGATAATCTCATCTACATAACGCATTCTATTTTCGAATGATCCGCCATATTCATCTTCTCTTCTGTTAGAGAAAGGACTCATCCGTTGGTTCAAGAAATATCCATGGGCTCCATGAAGTTCTACTCCGTCCATACCAGCAATTTTTGCAAATACTGCCCCCTTTATATATGCCTTTTGAATATTTTTAGCTTCTTCTACGGTTAATTCGTGGGGCATTTCCTTACATTTTTGAGTAGTAAAAGCTGACGGTGCTACAAGTTCAGCTCCATTGGGATTTAGTGCAGTTGATCCTTCTCTACCTGGATGATGTAATTGTAAGAAAATCTTAGTTCCATAAGCGTGCACTCTATCGGCAAGCCTTTGAAGTCCGGGTACATGACCGGGTTTGGTTGCAGCAAGTTGCGTTGCAAGACCTACACCGTGCACATCATCAATCCTGCATATTTCTGTAATAATTAGACCGCATCCGCTCTTAGCTCTTTGTTCATAATAACGGATAATATCTTCTGTAGCCTCCCCGTCCATACCGGCTAAAGAAGTTCCCATCGGCGGCATAACAATTCTGTTTTTTAATTTTACATTTCCTATTCGGCCTTCCTCGAAAAGCTTTT
>JALEUV010000013.1 GCA_022780515.1 Anaerococcus sp.
GTCAAGTCCTAATATCTATTCTGTTCACTCTCCCTATAAATATCTATTCTGTCTACACACCCCTACGATTTTTACTATTAATATGTTCCCACAAGGTATTTTTCAAATAGAAAAATGGCTTTTTAGATTTCTTCTAAAATCCTAAAAGCCATTGGTTTCAACACTTTTATAGCTTGTTATTCTATTTTCTTGACATCAATACTATAGTCTCCACATGGCTTGAGTGGTCAGTATGGATAAAATTTGAGATTTCTTAAAAGCCTCGTATGTGGGAATATGTCCATTCATTACTTTATTATAAACCACTCTAAATATCTTTGTCGTTTCCATGCTTACAAATTTTATTTCTACAGAACCTTAAATGAATAGATCGTTCTATTGTAACATATGAAGAAGAAATTGGAATACGATCAACTAGAGGTTTAGACATCAATCATCCAGAAGATGTGAAGATTATTTTATCACAAGTTAATTATTTAACCTCACCCAATGGCTATAAAACTCTCTTTTTAGATAATACATCTTCTAATGAGGAAAAAGATGTATATAAAGCTGGGTGTCGTTTTGAAGAAATTTATGCCTTTATGAAATGAATCGTGCATTAAAAGAAGTTGTTTTCTTGTCCACTCTCTTTTGAGAAACTTCTAAAAACATCCTATGCTTTTCATTTTAAGGAAAATTCAAATGAGTCTTAAGAAAAGATGGCTTAGCAAAGCAAACTGACTTTAGAATTGTGCGTGAAGAAGATATTATTGAACAATAAAACATCCTTGGAAGAGTTTATAAGTTTAGCCTATTCTGCCTATATTGATTTGACAATTGAATATATGTAAAAAGCTATAATTCCTATCGGCATTGGAATGATAACTCTCTACCAGATAGGAATTATAGCTATAAAAAATAATTATTGGTTTATTCAAAATCAACTTCTATTTTTTATTGAAATTAATTTCATTTTTCTTAATTCTAGCACTCAAATCCTTAATATTTTTTTCTATTTTAGATATAATTTCCCTAAAAAACTCATCATCTTGACCTGTAGGATCTTCTAAATTCCAGTCCTCTATATATTGATTTTCTACAATCGGACAAAGAACGTCACACCCCATAGTAATTGAGATATCAATATCTGGCAGGTCAGAAATCAGCTTTGAATATTGAGTTTTCTCCATATCAATGTTGTAGATATCTTTCATTAATCTGACCGCATCTTGGTTTATTTGGTTTTTTATTTGCCTTCCAGCTGAATAAGAGTCAAAGACATCTGAAGCATATTTTTTCCCTAAGGCTTCTGCAATTTGGCTCCTACAGCTATTATGGACACATATAAATGCAACTTTTGGCTTTCTCATTTTAATTTACACCATTTTGTTCTAATAAATCTTTCACTTCATCCTTATTTAAAACTTTACCATAGGAGACGACTTTGCCGTTTATTACTAAGGCTGGAGTAGACATAACTCCATAACTTGCGATTTGAGAAAAGTCTGTAATATGGTCTATATCTTCTTCAACATTAAGTTCAGCCAGTGCTTCCCTGGCTGATTTTTCTAAAGCAATACACTTCGCGCAACCAGAACCTAGTATCTTTATCCCCATCTCTTTTTTCTTTTCTTCTGCTTTTTCTATATTCTCTGACGAGTAATCTACATCACAACAATTTGTTTCTTTAACTTCTTCATTATTAACAGGCTCACAATTGCCTCCACAAGTACAATCTTTCTCTTTTTTATATTTTTTACCAAATAATCTCATTTCTCCTCCTTAATCCATATATATTTTTTCACAAGAGATATTTTTTTGCTTTCTTATTAATAATTTCATTTTACTTCCCCGTCATACTAAAACAGGGCTAATAATGTTAAATAAGTAACCTACAACAATTATACCAAAAGTACAAATTCCTATAAATAGAAATAGAAGCTTTGGTTTAACTGCTTTTTTTAACATAATCAATGATGGTAGACTTAGTGTAGTAACTGCCATCATAAAAGATAGGACAGTTCCTAGTTGGGCGCCTTTTGCCAATAGAGCTTCTGCTATTGGTATCGTTCCAAAAATATCAGCATACATTGGTATTCCTACAATAGTTGCCAAAACTACTCCAAATGGATTCTTGCTTCCTAAAATATTTTCCACCCAAGTTTGAGGGATCCAATTGTGGATCAATGACCCTATGCCGACACCTACTAAAATATAAGGAAAAACTTTTTTGAAAGTGTCACTAACTTGCATTTTAGAAAAAACAACCCTGTCTTTTAATGTTAAGCTTGGAGAGCTAATATCAACTTGACTAGCATTTTTTATAAAATCTTCTACATAATTTTCCATATGCATTTTTTCAATGAGACTACCACCAATTACAGCAATTATTAGCCCGAAGACTACATATGCTAGGGCTATTTTACCTCCAAAGATACTCATTAGTAAAAT
>JALEUV010000016.1 GCA_022780515.1 Anaerococcus sp.
TTAATGCTAGCCCGTCCAGCTCGTGGAGGACTAATCCATCACTTACAAAAAGTAATACATTTTCTAATCCTCTTGATTTTAAATTTATTAGCATTTCTTTGTAGTTATTTGCTGATTCTTCAGGGAATAATGAATAGTCTACTACTTCTTTGTTTCCCTTTGGATCTATACCGATTATTACATGTAGGGCTTCTTTTGCTACTGAATCCCTTCTTACTGGTAAATATGTAGCATCACAATACAAGACTACAAAGTCTTTTTTGGTCTTTTTTGATTTTGTGATTGTGGTAGGCTTCTATTTCATTTTTCATTACCTTTGAGATGTTTGATATGGTTGTTGGAGAATAATTGTTTGCATACATTTTTTCTAATAGATCTGCTATTTCTCTTG
This sequence comes from Anaerococcus sp., assembly GCA_022780515.1. GTDB lineage: Bacteria > Bacillota > Clostridia > Tissierellales > Peptoniphilaceae > Anaerococcus. Next base: position 392 of record JALEUV010000016.1, read on the forward strand.
TAGTTATACCTTTCTTGTATAGAGTGATGAGCATATTCTCAAGATTATCTGTGTTTCTAGCATATGACTTTACTGTTTCTTGCTTAAATTCACCTGCTCTATCTCTTGGCATTTGAAGCTCAAGCTCTCCAAATCTAGTTTTTAAGCTTCTGTGATAATATCCGTTTCTAGAATTGCCAGAGCCATAGCCTTTATATTCCCATTTTTCATAGTCTAAAAATACTGTTAGTTCTGATTTTAGTAAATCATTAATAGCTATTTCTAACTGTTGCCTAAAAAATTCATTAATATCTAATCCTTGGGATAGTATTTGCATTAAATCTGTGTTAAAATTATTCACAAAAGAACTCCTTGTTAGTTTATGTTTTTCTTTTATTTCTTAACAAAACTTTACAAGTTTGAGTTCTCTTTTTCTATTTTACACAATTATATGGACTTTATCACCAGCTTACAAGTCTTTTTCAAAGAATAATAAATATATTAAATTAGACGAGAGATAGCATAGGAAAATTATTGTTGTACTAATAGAAAAATAACCATAGCCTTATTAAGGCACTTCAAAAATTGGTTAGTACTTATCAAGCCCTAGCTAATGAGCTTAAAATCAATAATTCGTCAACAATTGTAAGACGAGTAAAAGAATAAAAGACATAGCTTAAAAAATCCTACCCCTAGGGGTAGGAGAAATAAACACTAGAGCTAGTAATATTTCCAACTCTAGTGTAGCAACTTTATTAGTTCAGCTTATATATCTAGAGACTGTCCCAACAGCTGGGCAATTATTTAATTTGACCTTAAAACTTCTATAGCAGAAAGTTTTGTGGCACGTCTTGCTGGGACATAGCCTGCCAATACTCCTACTAGAGAAGAAAATCCTACTCCGAGCAAGGCAAGCCATGGTGGAATTACTATTATTTGGTTTATATCTCCTCCCATGGATATGACCTTATTTATAGCAAGACCTACCAATAGTGATATGATAAGACCAATTAGTCCTCCAAAAAATCCTATAAATCCAGATTCTATAAGGAACATTGACCTAATATCCTTGATGGATGCTCCTATTACTTTCATGACTCCTATTTCTTTTTGCCTCTCATAGATACTCATTAGCATAGTATTTATGATGCCTATGGCTGATACTATGAAGGCAACTGAGCCTATGGCTCCAAAGATAAGGGAGATGACAAGGCTAGTTTTTTTGAGATTTTCTGTTGCTCCTGCCTCTGACCTTGTTTCAAAGCCTTGGTCTTTGATAAGCTCATCAACATTTTCTAGGTCCTTGGGATTATCTATGATTACCCTTAGATTTTCGTAATTAATTGCATCTTTGTTCTTTGGCTCAACTACTTCACCATTATCATTGTAGCTTAATCCAAGTGATGGATTGGCTATCTTTTTTTCTTCCTTGATGAGTCTTTTATAGAGGGATTCATTTATTATAATGGACCAGCTATTTACAAATGATTTAGTATTTAATTTACCTGTGATTTGAACTGGTATGTCTATAAAGTTTGGCTTGGTGGACTTTACTTCTCCCCCTTCTTGGTCAGTTGGTGTGAAGTTTACCCCATCATCATCTTGGTCATCCTTGTAGCCAAGTCTTATGATAAAGTCCTTACCTTTGTAGTCGAAGTCTTCTACTGGATTAAAGGTATAGGATCCATCTCCATATGATTCTTTCTTTCCTATATTTACTTGAGGACCTAGGATAATTTTTTTGTCATCTGAAGCTAGAGGTTTATTACCCCATTCAAACATATCATCTGTTAGTTCTTTCATTACATAATCGGGCATCACTTCCATAGGACTTGATAGGGCATAGTCTTCATCGTTCTTTAGGAAGGTGTCTGGCATAATATTTTTGGATGGTACTACTACCTTTACTCCTGGAATTTGTTTGAGCTTGTTTATAGTCGCATCATCAATCTTAGTCTTGCCTCCGCTTTGTTCAGTTAGGATCTGGATAGATGTTAGGGAGCTAAAGGAGTCAATAAATTCTCTTTGTTGTTTATTGATACCAAGTGAGAAGGCAAGCATAAGGATTATTGAAGTCGCCCCTATTACAACTGATAGGACAGTTAGGATTGTCCTTGACTTACGGCGGCTAAGGTTTCTCAATGAAAGCTCCAACCTATCTCTAATCTTCATCTTCTATCAAAAGCTCCTCTTCTTTTTTCGCTTTTCTTTTTTTCCTAATCAAGACTCCTACAAGGACTGCCACTATTATTAGTCCAATCCAAAAGAAGGGACTTGTAAATATTGATCCGTTGGCTTCTTCCATGGTAGGGTCTTCCCCTATAAGCTCTCCTGTCTCTGGGTCAACTCCTCCCATCATTTCATCTTGGAAACCTGGATTTACTTCTCCCTTGAAGTCTTTAATATCCTTGTGTTCCTTGCCTGCAGAGTCTTCGTAGGTTATTTCGATTTCTCCCTCTATAGCTCCTTCGGCATCAGGAGTTATATTGAAGGAGAAGGTTTCTTGGCTACCAGAGTTAAAGTTTCCTATAAATCTCTCGTCCTCGTCTATGGTAAAGCCCTCGCCCTTGGCCCTTGCCATAAAGTTGTAGAGGTTGTCCTTGCCAGTATTATAAATATTTACTGATACGGATGATTGGGATCCGACCATGGCTTCATCCATCTTAACCTTACCAAAGTTTACACTTGCCTCTTGGGTTACAGGAATCCCTATAGCCTCTGTTGTCTTGTATTGGTTACCCAGGTAGTCCTCGTATTCCATATTGACATTAATAACGTAGGAACCTGGATTGGCATTTGGCAAGACATTCATCCTTATTTCCTTGGTAGTGTAGTTCCGTGGATAGAGGGCTGCCACATAGAAGGTGTTTGACCTATCCACGGGTGTAAAGACTGACCCGTCACTTACTAGGGCTTGGTTGGATGAAGGGGCAGGTGAAGATGCTAGGGTTTGGTCTATAGTAACCTTTAGGTTGTAAATAGTATTCTCATTGTTGGTGTTATAGAGGGTAAAGTCTAGGTAAAAGTCTTCTCCTGCCTTAACTATCTTTGGTTCTAGGGAGTAGTCTGAGATTATAAGTTTGGGCTGGTTTCTCATTTGGCTAGGAGCAGCTGAATCTTGAGCACCTTCACCTGTGGTGCCTTCATCATATTCATAGCTCCCTTGGCTATTTTCATCATAGCTTTCGACTTCGTTGTAGTATGTATCGTCCATCATTTTTCTAATACCTCATCAATTGTTAGTTTTTCGTGAACTTTTTCCAATTTTCCATCCCTCATAAATAGGGTCTTGTCTGCAAATTCTGTCATTTCATCATCGTGGGTTACCATAATGAAGGTCTCATTGTTGGCTGTTGTAATCGACTTTATAAGACTCATTATCTCAAAGCTGGTCTTGGTGTCAAGGTTACCTGTTGGCTCATCTGCAAAGATAATAGAAGGAGTCCCTACAAAGGCCCTGGCTATGGAGACCCTTTGTTGTTGACCACCAGAAAGCTCGCTAGGTTTGTTATTTACCCTATCACCTAGGCCTACTTCCTTTAATATCCTATAGGCTTCTTTTTTCCTCTCATCCTTAGGAAGGCCCTTAAAGGTTAGGGGGAGGGCTACATTCTCCCAGGCAGTTAGCTGGGGCAAGAGGTTGTAGGATTGGAAGACAAAGCCTATATTTAGGTTTCTAAATTTGGTAATCTCTTCTTCTGAAAGCTTGGTTAGCTCGACCTTGCCATATTTTATAGTTCCCTTGGTAGGTCTTTCTAGGCCTGCCAGCATATTGAGGAGGGTAGACTTACCTGAGCCTGAAGTTCCAAGGAGGGCAACAAAGTCCCCCTTTTCTATATTTAGGTCTATCCCATCTAGGGCCTTTATAATATTTGATCCGACCTTGTAGTATTTTTTGAGACCTCTTACTTCAATTAGACTCATTTTCCTTTGCTTCCTCCCTCTTAAAATGAGGGTTTTTCTCTCTTATATAGGTATCATATAGGTCTTGGTCCAAGACTAGGTCAATTTCCCCTATGAGGTCTTCGACATTTTCTTCTGTAAACTTTCTCTTGAAGGTATAGAGACCATCAGATTCATCTGCCTCAAAGATTCCACCCATATCATAGTAGGCAAGACCCTTGTCTGCTGCAAATTTAATCTCTTCATAATTTATTTGGTAATTTTGTCCCATATCCTTAAATTCATTGGAAGAGCCACCATAGAGGGAGGTTGCCCTATTGCCGTAGGAAATTAACATTGAAGAGCAAAGAGGCTCATCATCTAGGTAAGATACAGACATCCTTATTTCATCTTCATACAAGGTGTAGAGCTTTTCAAAATACTCGTTAGGTCTGTGGTTAATTCCTGCCCTCTCGCTTGTATCGACTATGTGTTTATAGAGGATATCCACACCCTCTCTACCCATATCCTTGGTATAGATTCCATCCCTGTAGGATTTTCTAGTATGCTTCCTAGTGTTCTTTGAAAAGTTGGCAAAGATTTCTTCGCTATCCCTCCCATTTATAGCTAGGACCATGTTGAGGAGGGGTTGGGATGATGTGGTCTTATCGTGCCTTATCTCTATTCCTCTATCTTTGTATTTTTCTATAAGGTCTTCATCATAAGGGAAAAGCGGGTCTACCCTTAGGAGAAAGCCATCGTTGGCTCTCGCAAAGTCTGCTGCTTCTTCTAGTAATCCAATCACAAGGTCTATGTCATTGAGGTCTGCTACTGGCCCCCTTGGTGCATAGAAGAAGTTCTTTCCTATCTTATCTCTTATATAAATTACAGAGAGGGCAGCTACTATCTCTCCCCCATCTTCTAGGTAAAAGTAGGCTGACTGCCAGCCAGACTTTAGCTCTGCCCACCTCATATCTTGCTCGAAACTACCATATTGTGAGTTTTTAATAAAATCCTTGTATTTATTTACTTGATTTGTATCATTAATATCTAGTTTCACTCTAACCTCCATATCCTTCTATAAGTATGTCTCAAAATCATTATATCAAAATATTTAATTATTCCTGTGGATTATTGATATTTTCATTCTATTTTAAATCTTCTTCTGTCAATTAAATATTAATTTGGTGTTATGCATACCACCATACGATAAAATTATTATATCAACTTCTTATATTTTTTGCAATCACTCTTGGTATTTTATTTGATCTGTTTGAAGATCCCAGGTTATCTCCTGGTAAGTCCCATCATAGATAGAAAAGATTTGGGGCATGGACTCCGATAGGCCCTCACTTTTTTTCATCTCCTCGTAGTCCATCCAAAATAATCTGCCCTCACGGTTAATGGACTCAAGGTCCCCAGTAAAATCAGAAGTCCTATAGAGAAAGCCTAAGTCCCTCCTATCAGCCCCTATCCAAGATATAAGGCCCACATAGGATATATTTTTAATATCGAGGTTGGTCTCTTCCCTGGCTTCTCTTATGACAGAATCTATGAGGCTCTCTCCCTCTTCGACCTTGCCACCGGGAAAGGTTAGCCCTTCCCAGCCTTCTTTCTTGACCTTATCTAGGACTAGGACTTTCTTAGTATTTTTATCTTCTATCATGACCATATTCATAAGTCTATTTTCCATACTAACTCCTTATACAAAAAAACCAAAATCCCAGCTAAGGGATCTTGGTCTATACTTCTTATAATCTTTTGATGTCGATCTTTACTTGCTTGTCATTAAGTTCGATTGGATCAGCATCTAAATCTTGGTAGATGATTTCATCAGCTAGGGTTTCTTTTTTGATTTCTTCGGAGAATTTATCGATTGATTTCTTGAGCTCTTCATCAGAAGAATAGCTTATTTCGATCCTATCGGTTAGCTCGAAGTCTCTATCCTTTCTCATATTTTGAACCTTGGAAGTAAACTCTCTAGCATAGCCCTCATCTAGGAGGTCTTCTGTTATCTCTGTATCTAGGATTACAAAGACATTGCCGTCCATCTCTACATCAAAGCCTTCCTTGGCTGAAATTCTTATGTCAAGGTAGTCCTTAGATACTTCGAAGGTCTCTCCCCCTATTTCTACTTCTTGCGGAGCTTCTTCTACCTTGTCTATGAAGTCCTTGGCATCTACACTAGCGAGGTATTTGGCAAAGTCGTTGACCTTGGATTGGAAGATCCTACCAACTACCCTAAAGTCAGGTTTTAGGAAGTAGTCCATAAATTCTGAAAGGTCTGATTCGAAGGCAACTTCCTTGATATTAAGTTCTTCTTTGACTAGGTCTAGGAGCTCAGATATCCTATCTTCGTAAACCCCATCTACTATTATCTTAGATAAAGGTTGACGAACCTTGATAGCTTCCTTCTCCCTACTTGCCCTACCTAGGTTTACAATTTTCCTTACTAGGTCCATAGCTTCTTCTAGGTCTGTATCAATTTTTTCTTCTTCTAGCTTAGGTAGGTAGGCTGTATGAACTGTAGCTTCCCCAGTAAGAGCCATGTAGACTTCTTCAGCTAGGTATGGGGTAATAGGAGCTATGAGCTTTGAGATGGTGAGGATTGCATCGTAGGTTGTCTTGTAAACTGCCTTCTTAGAAGCATCTATGCCTGACTTCCAGAATCTCTTCCTATTTCTTCTGATATACCAGTTTGATAGGTCTTCTACTACGAAGTCTGATATCATGTGAACGACCTTGTTATAGTCAAAGACATCCATGGACTCATAGTAAGATTTAACTAGGCTGTTAAGTCTTGATAGGAGCCACCTGTCGATTTTTTCGTATTCAAGGTCGCTAAAGGCAGCTATGTCCTCTGCACTTAGGCCATCAGTATTGGCATAGAGGCCAAAGAAGTTGTAGACATTTTCGAAGGTCCTAAAGAAGTTGTTTCTTACTTCTACTAGTCCCTTTTCATCAAATTTGGTCTTGATCCATGGTGGAGATACGTAGAGGGAGTAGAATCTTACGGCATCTGCCCCATACTTATCAAATAGTTCAAATGGATCTAGGGTATTGCCCTTGGATTTTGACATCTTTTGACCGTTCTTGTCAACTACTAGGTCATTTACAAGGACATTCTTGTAAGGGGCCTTGCCTGTTGTGATGGTTGATATAGCCATCAAGGAGTAGAACCAGCCCCTTGTTTGGTCTATTCCCTCACAAATAAAGTCTGCTGGGTAGTAGTTATCAAAGACTTCTTTGTTTTCAAATGGGTAGTGGAGTTGGGCAAAAGGCATGGCTCCTGAGTCAAACCATACGTCTAGTACATCAGGTACCCTGTGCATGGTGCCTCCACACTTCTCACACTTGATTGTTACATTGTCTACATAAGGTCTATGGAGTTCTATATCCTCTGAGATGTCTTCTATGGCACGCTCTTTTAGTTCTTTTCTAGAGCCTACCGTATCAGTATGGCCACAGTCATCACACCTCCAGATATTTAGTGGTGTTCCCCAATATCTTGACCTAGATATAGCCCAGTCCTTGATATTTTCAATCCAGTTTCCAAACCTCTTATCGCCGATAGTTTGTGGGAACCAGTTGACTTCTTTGTTGTTTTTGACCATGGCATCTGAGAACTTGGTCATTTCTATATACCATGATGGTTTTGCATAATATACAAGTGGTGTATTGCATCTCCAGCAGTGTGGGTAGTTATGCTCTATGGTTTCCTTGGCAAAGATTTTTCCTTCTTCTTGGAGGTGTCTCCAGATTTTTTCGTTGGTATCAAAGATAAATTCGCCCTTCCAAGGAGTCTCTGTGAAGTTACCCTTGAGGTCTACTGGTTGAACAAAGGCTAGCTTGTACTTCTTACCTATTTGGTAGTCGTCCTCACCAAAGGCTGGAGCTGAGTGGACTATACCAGTACCATCTTCTGCTGATACATAGTCTGCAAGGGTTATGATAAAGGCTGTGTCATCTCCTGTATCAACATAAGGCATAAGTTGCTCATATTCCCAGTATTCCATGTCAGAGCCCTTATACTCTTCTACTATTTCGTAGTCCCTATCTCCCATAATCTTATCAGCTAGGGTCTTGGCAAAGTAGTAATAAGCATCATCTTCTTTGACGTAGGCCTTTACATAATCAAGGTCAGGATGAACTGATAGGGCCACGTTTGAAGGTAGGGTCCATGGGGTTGTTGTCCATGCCAAGAAGTATTCGTTGTCTGTTCCCTTTTTCTTAAACTTAACTGTTAGGGTTATGGTCTTATCCATTTGGTAGCCTTGGGCAACCTCGTGGCTTGCAAGACCTGTACCACACCTAGGGCAGTATGGCATTACCTTGGCTCCCTCGTAGATGTAGCCGTTTTTGAAGGCCTTGTCTAGGAGGTACCATTCTGTTTCTATATAGTCATTGTCCATTGTTACATAAGGGTCATCCATATCATAGAGGAAGGCCATCCTATCTGACATATCTCGCCATAGGTCTTGGTACTTCCAAACAGATTCCTTACATAGCTTGTTAAATTTCTCTATACCGTAGTTTTCTATATCATTTTTGTCATGAAAGCCTAGTTGCTTCTCTACTTCTATCTCTACAGGAAGACCGTGAGTATCCCAGCCGGCTTTTTTTAGGACCTTGTGGCCCTTCATATTTTGGTACCTACTTGTCATATCCTTAAGGGTACGGGCTATAACGTGGTGGATACCTGGCTTACCATTAGCTGTTGGAGGGCCGTCATAGGTAATATATGTATCAGCATCCTCACGAGTCTTAAAAGTTAAATCGAGGAGGTCTATGTCCTCCCAGTATTGGGTTAGCTTTGCTTCTCTTTCCTTGACATTTTTACCGTCAAGGGCTTTAAATTCTGCCATATTCTTCTCCTTTACAAAAAAAGCCGTCCTTAAAAAGGACGGTCCACCGTTTTAACAAACAATTTTAACGCAATCTAAACGTAATAAACTACTAATTCATCTATTAGACTAGAAGATGATCTTCGCCAAGTACTCATCAAGTAGCTTTCACCTAACCTACCTCTCTGTTTGACTTATAAATGGTTACTCTTCTTCGTATGTCTTATTGTTATTATAAGTCTATAATACTTATTAAAATTTTTTTGTCAAATTTACGACTATAACTAAATATGCCTTAAGATTTTAAATTTTTTAGATTGTGTATCTCAAAGTTCCGAATTATATTAGCTATATTGTTTTTATACTGATATTTATTTAAATAAGCATCTATTATCCGATCTCTATGAGTTATTCTTTTTATTATTTTTTTTACTCAATTTGTTTATTGTTTGGCACAGTCTATCTTATACATCTGATAGACTGTTGAAAATTTCTTTTTTAATCCCGTTGTTCTTATTTGTTTCCGTATTTGTTCTATGGGGTTCATTTCCGGTGTGTAAGGTGGTATGTGCATTATTTCTATGTTTTCCGGTATTTTTAGTTCTTTTGATTTATGCCGGCTAGCTCCATCACATAATGAAGAAAAAAGGTTATGAGAGAATAAAATCAATTCATCTAGTTTTTCACAGGTTAGATTAAATTCTTTCCTAAATAATAAAGCGATATATTTTCAATATTCTCATTATCACTAAAAGAAGGGATATATAGACTTAGAGATTTTTATAAATTATTTCTTAATAAGTTGTAGAAGTACATTCGATCCGAATCTTTTATATCCATAATTTTTTTGATTTGATTAACTTTCATATATTACTCCAAATTATCATTTTTAAGGTCAAGTCTAAAAGCCCAAGGGGTGATGTAAGTAATTAACAGTAAAATTAGGGCTGATATTATAAATACAGGGACAAAATTTACTAGATCAAGTATAAACCCGTAGAAAAGCATGCTAATAGGTAGGGAAACTTGAGATAAGGCATTTAAGACAGAAAAAACCCTGCCTTGATATTCTTTAGGTATTTTGATGATTGACCGAGATGATATAAGTATGTTACATACTGTTATTGCTATGCCGATGATAGCAAAATATAAGCCTACAAGCATTGCCCCACCTAGTTTATTAAAATTAAAGGCTAATAAGATTCCCAATATCAAGGTTACTATACCGATCATTCCTATGGAATTTTTAGCTACATTTAAACTTCCCTTAGAGGGAATCCTTGATGCAAGTAAGGATCCTATAATTAAACCTATTGCAAGAATACTGTCATTTATGGCATAAGCTTTGTTTGAAAGTTCCAAATAATTAATTTCGATATAAGGAATACCGACATTTACTATTCCTAGTACAAAATTAATCATAAGGACAAAACTAAAGCCGAAGACAATTTTCTTATAAGAAAAAATAAAGTTAATCCCCTCTTTGAAAAGCGAAAATAAGCTTTGGCTAACTATTTCTTCTTCACTTTCCTTATTCCTAAAGTCAACCCTACTATATATAAGCAAAACTATAAATTCAATAAAAATCTCAAGGATAAGTAGAGACCTTAAGGAAAATCTATCAAGGATAAAAACTGCTAGTATTGGAGAAAAAACCATAGATGCAGATTGGATGAGTTGGAGTTTGGAACGAAAGTCCTGAACCTCGTTTTCTCTTATCACATTGACTGTAGATGCATTTAAAGTAGTTGATAGGACTTGATCAGAGATTTTTAAGATAATAAGCAAGAAAATAATCTCAATAAAATTAAAGCTACTTCCATCGTTTAAGATAGTAAAAATTAATAAGCCTAGACAACTTGCCAATTGAGATAGGCTAATCAATTTATTTTTATTAAACTTATCAATTGCACTTCCTAAGATAGGTAATATCAATATGGCGACCAAGGGCCCGATTACTTGGGAAAAACTATACAAAAATACTGAGTCCAAAGACTTAAGTATTCTTAGACCCAGTACAAAAGATAGTATGGAGGATCCTAGCTGACCCAGACCATTTCCCAATAAAAGAATATTTTTTTTTATTTAAATTATTATTCAATTATATATACCTCTTTTTTTGAATTTTTAAAATAAAATTTGTGCTTACTAATTATATCTGTACCGAATTTTATTTTCCAGTTATAATTAAATTCTCGAACGGCAATTTTTTTAATGCCAAAATCCATATTTCCTATTAAAATATTAAAATTTTCAATTTCACTTATTTTTTTATGGAAAGTCCATTAATACCTAAAACTAGTTTTCTTTTAAACTTAACATCTCTTAAACTTTGTAATATGTCCATAGAAAAGGGTGCTTTTTTCTTTTTAAGTATCAAAGCCGATATTATACTTATTAAATTTTTTGTCAAATTTACGACTATAACTAAATATGCCTTAAGATTTTAAACTTCTTTAGATTATATACATCAAAATCATCAAGGTTTGCCCTATCTTTGGCATCTTCAAACATTTGGTAGTCACTTTCATAATCATTTCTATAGACTATAACAGGATTGTTGGCGTAGTTTAAAACAAGACCGTCATAGACCCCGAAGTCTTCGATTTTAGCAATAGGCTTTACTTTTCTAATTTCTAAAATCTGAATATAAATATCGTCCAAATCTTCTTTTTTAATAGCAAGGGCATTGTTGAAAATACCGAGATTTACACTTTCATTTATTACATCCAGGGCAATATTGGCCCTGGTTGGGTATATAGACCCTGATCTTTCTCTCTTATCTCCCTTTTTGATCTCAACAATTACACCGTTGTGGTTGTCCTTAAATTCTTCGTCATATTTATCAAGAAATTTTCCGGTTTCCAAAAAATATTTAATAGATTCATAGGCCAAACTTACAAGCTTATCTTTTTGCATTTAACAAAGCCTCCATTATATAAGTCTTATAAAAAGACCTTATATCTTTGTTAGTTTACTTTTTCTAAAAATATTATACATTTTTTTACCCTTCCTTCAATTGACATCCTGGCTTTTAGGCATATAATAGGATTATATCATAAACTTAGTATAGAGGAGAGTAGGATAAGCAATTGATTAAAGAGAGCTTCATTGTGGTGAAAGAAGTAGATAGAGCTTATATGAAGATGGCCTTTATTTAGGATTTCTCGATAATTAGAGATTTACGTTTACTTACGTTATAGAGTTAGAGTATGTTAGTACTCGATAAGGGTATATGAGTGATCATATACTAATAAAAGATGGTACCGCGATTTTCGCCCTTGTTATTCCAGTTGGGATAGCAGGGGCTTTTTCTTTACTAGTTTATGGTAAATAATAGAAAAGAGGTAATGAAATGACAGAATTATTTAACCTAAATGACCCAGGATTTTTCTATACTAGACTAGCTAATCCTACAGTAGATGCCTAGAGCAAAGGGTGGATGTCCTTGATGGAGGAGTCGGAGCTGTCGCTACTAGATCAGGTCAAGCTGCCAACCTCCTTGCCATAGTAAATATCGCCAAGGCAGGAGAGCATATAGTAGCCCTAAATAATATCTATGGTGCTACCTTCAACCTTGCCAACAAGATTATCAAGGACTTTGGCATAGATTCTACCTTCGTATCAGTAAATAACTTTGATGAACTAGAAGGAGCTATCAAGTATAATACCAAACTAATTATAGGGGAGTCGCTCGCAAATCCAAAGGCTGACGTCCTAGATATAGAAAAATATGCAGAGATTGCCCACAAGCACAATGTCCCCCTAATCCTAGATAATACTCTCGCAACCCCAGCCCTTCTTAGACCAATCGAGCATGGATGTGATATAGTAACCTAACCTACTCATCAAGTAAGTACCTAGATGGCCACGCAGCAGCCATGGGTGGTATCATTGTCGATTCTGGTAACTTCGATTGGAGTAAGGGAGACTATGACCAACTAACCAAGCCAGATGAGTCCTACCATGGACTAGTATTTACAGAGCATTTCGGAAAGTCTGCCTATGCAGCAAGACTTAGAACAGTAGGCCTTCGTGACCTAGGTACAATCCAGTCCCCAGTCAATGCCTTCCTAACCCTCCTGGGCCTTGATACCCTAGCTCTAAGGATGGAAAGACATAGCAAGACTGCCCTAGAAGTTGCAGAATTTATGGAAAATAGTGACTATGTAGGATCTGTTTCCTATCCCTTCCTCAAGTCATCCAAGTCCTACGACCTTGCCAACAAGTATCTCAAGGGAGGCTCTGGAGTTTTATCATTTTGCATCAAGGGAGATAGGGATACAGCTGCTCGCTTCATAGAAAGCCTTGAGCTTATTAGACTTGCTGTCCATCTGGCAGATGCTAGAAGCCTAGTCCTCCACCCAGCATCATCTACCCATAGGCAACTATCTGATGAGAACCTAAATGAAGGTAGAATTCCCAAGACCCGACCCAGTAAAATTGATAAGAGCAAAATTATGGATGACTTATTTTCCTTTAAAATTTTCATATTATTTCTTTCTAAAAAAGCCTCCCGGTAAATAATTTATCGGAGGCTTATCATTATTATTAGTACAATTAGTTGCCTTATTATAATTTATAATATTCCTATTATCCTTATGAAATATAAAGAGGCAGCTAATAAATAACATTTGTATAAACTAAATTTGTTAAATATTTCTATTAGTCTATAATGAATATCAAAGGTGTTTTACCAAGCTGGTATCCAAGCACCATCTGTATAGGTGTCGTAGTCAGCCTTTGTTTCTTCTGTTTGGTAGTAGCTAACTACTTCCTTGTAGTCTTCGTTTTCAGCATCTTCTTTTCTTGCTGCTATGATGTTGATGTATTCTTCTACTTCTTCGCTTTCTGGATCTTCCATGTAGATGGCATCTTCGTTTGGTTTTAGTCCTGCATCTAGGGCATAGTTATCATTTACTACTGAGAAGTCAGTATCGTCTAAGCTTCTTGCCGTTTGGCTGGCATCCATCTCGATTATCTCTAGGTTCTTTGGATTTTCTGTGATTTGATCTATGGTTATAGAATCTCCAGGTGTACCTTCAACCTTTATTAGACCTGCTGATTGTAGTAGGAAAAGAGATCTTGATCCATTGGTTGGGTCGTTTGGTATAGCTACCCTTGCTCCATCTTCGATTTCGTCTATGCTCTTAATTTTGTTGGAGTAAATTCCTATAGGGGCAAGCATGGTGTTTCCTATTGAAACTATTTCTTCTCCTCCTTGGTTTTGGTTAAATTCGTCTAGGAATTTGTAGTGTTGGTAGGAGTTAAGGTCTATGTCTCCCGATAATAAGGCTTCGTTTGGTTGGTTATAGTCAGAAAATTTTACTAGTTCTATCTTGTTGCCTGTGCCTTCTTCGTATCTCTTGGCAACTTCTTCCCAAACTTCGTTCTTTTCTCCAACTACTCCAACTTTGATAGTTTTTGCTTCACCTGATAGTGCTTCTGCTGTTTCTGTTGTAGAAGTTTCGTTTGCTCCATCACTTGAAGCAGGAGTTTCTTCTGCGTTGTTTGAGCCACATGCTGTGATTGTTAATGCTAGGCTTAGGCCTAGGACTGCTTTTAAAAATTTCTTCATTATTATTTCCTCCTAATGACTTGTTTTTCTTATTAAAATATTAGCTACTCCCTGAATTATAAATACTATTATTAAAATCAGGATTACTGAAACAATTACGACATCATCCTTATATCTTTGATAGCCTAAGGATATGGCTAGGTCACCTATACCTCCTGCTCCTATGAGGCCTGCCATTGCTGTAAGGCCTAGAAGAGATATAAGGGTTATGGCTCCTGCCCTGATAAGGGAAGGAAGTCCTTCTCTTAGGTAAACCGAAACTATTATTTCAAAGGGTGATTTACCCATGGCTTCTGCAGCCTCTATGACTCCAGGGTCAACTTCTGCCAAGGCCTGTTCAACTTGCTTAGCAAAAAATGGCACAGTTGAGAAGACCAATGGAACTATGGCTGCTGTAGGTCCTATCCTTGTTTGGACAATAGCCTTAGTTATTGGGGCTATTAGGGCAAGCAAGATTACGAAGGGGATGGCCCTAAAGGTGTTGGTTATCTTATCCAAGACTGAATATAGGACCTTATTTTCGAGGATCCTTCCCCTATCAGTAACTACGAGGATTAGACCTAAGATTAGGCCAAATAAGGCAGCAAAGGCTGCACTGATGGCCAACATGTATAGGGTAGTTATTAGCTCTTCACCTATCCTATCCCTAATTGACCAAGCATAATCAAAGTATCCCATCTCTACCTCCTAATATTTTTACTCCTACTTCTCTATCTAAAAGATACTCTATAGCCTTGTCTATATGGCTATCTTCCCCCTTAAAGGTAAGGATAAGATTGCCAACTGGGACTCCTGTTATAAATTCTATAGATCCTGCAAGGATATTTGTCTCAACACCGAACTTATCATAGATGTCTGATATGAGTGGCTCAGTTGTAGAATCTCCCAGGTATTTAAGTTGAACGAGAGTTTCATCTTCCTTTAAGATGCCTATGTTAGCTTTGACATCCTCTATGGTTTGATCTACATTAGTTGTTGTTTCTACAAATTCCTTGGTTAGTTTATTCTTTGGATTAGCAAAGATTTCTAGGGTGGAGCCTTGCTCTACTATCCTACCTTCTTCCATGACCGCACACTTGTTACAAAGGTCCTTTACCACTTCCATTTGGTGGGTAATAATTACTATGGTGAGCTTTAATTTCTCATTTAAGGATTTAAGTAGCTCAAGGATTTGCTTGGTTGTCTTTGGATCAAGGGCACTTGTCGCCTCATCACAGAGGAGAATTTCTGGATCTGACATTAAGGCTCTAGCTATAGCACACCTTTGCTTTTGCCCACCTGATAGCTCCCTTGGGTAGGCATCAGCCTTATCCTTTATACCCACTAGGTCTAAGAGCTTTAGGGCC
>JALEUV010000018.1 GCA_022780515.1 Anaerococcus sp.
AATGATTTATTATCAGATATAAAAGGAAAATTAGAAGAAAATTTAGAAGATGGGGAATAATATGTCAACTATTTTATTGAAATTTGCATCTCCCTTGCAGGCTTGGGGTACAGATTCTAACTTTAATATAAGACATACAGATCTTCATCCCTCCAAGTCCGCGCTTATAGGTATGATAGGGGCGGCTATGGGATACAAGAGAGATCAAGATAAAGAGATCCAAGCTTTAAATAGCCTTGACTTTGGAGTAAGAAGTGATCAAATAGCAAATATAACTAGCGATTACCAAATAGCAAGAAATGAATATATAGAAAAAGAAGTATATTTGACTAAAAGATATTACTTAGAAGACAGTATCTTCCTTGTTGCTATAGGATCTAGCGATGAAAAATTAATCGAAAACATAGAGTATGCCCTTAAACATCCATATTTTCAACTATTCTTAGGGAGAAAGTCAGTACCTATAAATGCCGACTTTTTTCTAGGGAATAATGATAAAAGTGTACTTGAAAATCTAAAAACTTACCCATGGCTGGCAAGTGATTGGTATAAGAAAAAATCGCCTAAAAACCTGTCTATATTTGTTGATGGAGACCTAGTAGATGATGAAGAGTTAATAAAATATGGAGAAATGAGAAAGGATAGGGTTGTATCTTTTTCACAAAAAGAAAGAATCTTTAAAAACAGAAACGAAGTAAGGGTGGATCTACCCCTAAGAGATGTATACAAGGAAGAAAATTATAAAAAAGATCAAGCTTTAGAAGATCGGGAAAGCAAGCACGATATTTTCGGAAATATTAGGGAGTAGATGTATGTATTTATCAAGAACAGAAATAGATCTAAATAATAGGAAAAATATCAAAAAACTCTCCCACCTTGGAGCCTTTCACTCTTTGGTTGAAGATAGCTTTCCAGGAGATAAGGGAGAGCCTAGGAAAAGAAAACTTTGGAGGCTAGATAAACTCGGTGGTAAAACCTACCTTATAGTGGTAAGCGAAGATAAGCCGGATCTTGAAATTCTGGGAAAATTCTCGGAAAATGGGAAAGCTGAGTGCAAATCTTATGATAAATACCTATCTTCCATAGAAGAAGGAGAAAAATATTTATTTAGAGTTACCCTAAATCCAGTTGTTGCTAGAAAGGAAGAAAATGCAAGAGGCAGGGTCTATCCACTATTAAATACTAGAGATCAGGAAAAATTTTTAGTAAATAGAAGCGAAAAACATGGATTTTCATTAAAAGAAGGAGACTTCAAGGTAGTAGAAAAATCCTTTGTACCCTTAAAAAAACATGGTAACAAGTTAGTGGATTTAAACAAGGTAAGCTATGAAGGAATACTAACAGTTAAAGACAAGGAGCTTTTCTATCAAACACTTACCAAGGGCTTTGGTAAAAAGAAAGCCTATGGCTGTGGTCTCCTTACCGTAATAAAGGCGTAATTTAATGAAAAATATAGGAGCAAAAAAGACCGAGTTAAATGAGCTACCGAGGATATCCGACAGGGCAAGCTTTCTCTATGTAGACCATGCCAAAATATCGAGGTCTGATTCAGCAATTACAATCCATAAGGCAGAGGGAATCATAAAAGTCCCGGTTGCCATGCTAGGAGTCTTGCTCCTAGGGCCTGGGACAGATATTAGCCATAGGGCAGTAGAGCTCATAGGAGATGCAGGAACTAGTATGGTTTGGGTTGGAGAAAGGGGAGTAAGACATTACGCCCATGGCAGGGCTTTAAGCCATTCGACAAGATTTCTAGAAAAACAGGCTAGACTATTTGCCAATAGAAATAGCAGACTAAAGGTAGCTAGAAAAATGTATGCCATGAGATTTCCAGGAGAAGACTTCTCAAAACTTACCATGCAACAACTAAGGGGCAGGGAAGGAGCGAGGGTAAGAAGCACTTATAGAAAATATGCAAAGGAATACAAGGTAGCCCGGGATAAGAGAGAATACGACATAGACAACTTCGAAGAAGGAAGTGTAGCAAACCAGGCCCTATCCGCAACCAACCAAGCCCTCTATGGGATAGTCTATAGCATAATAGTAGCCCTAGGCATGTCGGCAGGACTAGGCTTTATCCATACAGGCCACGACCTTTCCTTTGTCTATGACATAGCAGACCTATACAAGGCAGAAATAACGATCCCCTTATCCTTTGAAATCGCCTCCCAATATGACAAAATAGATGACATAGGTAGGATATCAAGACTAGCCATGCGTGATAAAATAGCCGATGGCAAGCTAGCCCAGAGAATAGTAAAAGACCTCCAAGACCTTATAGAAATCAAAGAAGATCGAGTAGACCTTGACATCCTTCACCTCTGGGATGACAAAGAATAGGGCAAAGGTGATAAAATGCCACTAACACTAATAACCTTGACCAGGGTGACTAACTCCCTAAGAGGAGATCTCACCAAGTGGATGCAAGAAATAGCCACAGGAGTCTACATAGGTAACTTCAATGTCAAAGTAAGAGAAAAACTCTGGCAAAGAATCCAAGAAAACATAGGAGATGGAGAAGCGACAATATCATACGCCTACAGAAATGAAATAGGCTACAAATTTGAAACCATAAACACCCAAAGAGAGGCCATAGACCTAGAAGGACTTCCCCTTGTCCTAATCAAAAACAAAGAAGAAAATCAAGAACCACAAAAACTAAAAAAAGGCTTCTCCAAGGCCGCACAAATAAGAAAGGCTAGAAAATACTCCCAGGTAAATAAAAATAAAAGGACTAAAAATTATGTAGTTCTAGACATAGAAACAGATGGCCTAGACTACAAGAAAAACAATATCATAGAAATAGGTGCATACAAAAAAGAAGGAAGCGAAGAAAAGACCTACCAGGCCCTAATAAAAACAGGGCAAAAAATCCCAGAACAAATAAAGACATTAACCAAAATAGATGATAAAATATTAAATAGGGAGGGACAAAAAATAGATCAAGCCCTAAAAAAATTCCTAGACTTCATAGGAGATAAGCCCTTGGTAGGCTACAACCTAGACTTTGATATAAAATTCATAAACAAGGCCCTAAAAACCATGGGCAAAGAGCATCTAACAAACAAAAAATACGACCTACTAAAATACATCAAAAAAGAAAACAAGTACCTAAACTCATACAAACTAGAAAATGTACTACAAGAATACCAAATAAACAAAAAAGTCCCCCACAGGGCTTTAGAAGATGCCAAAGTCACCTACGAACTTTCAGAAAAAGTAAACAAATTCCTAGAAGACCTAGAAAAACAATAGCTAAACTTACGGGATCGTTAAGTGTTATACCCGCGCAAGCGGGGGTGATCCT
>JALEUV010000036.1 GCA_022780515.1 Anaerococcus sp.
ACGCTATGCCAAGAGCGAACTAAATGCCAATGTTATAGCCTTTGGAGGTATGATAGTAGGAAGAGACTTGGCCTTTGAAATTATAGATACCTTTATAGATACAGACTATGAAGCAAGTCCTGAGAAGGAAAAGATGATTGAGAAACTTATGGCTATAGAAGAAGCCTACAAGGATGATAGGGACTCTCAAGTTCAAAATAAAGAATTCTTTAATGAATTCCTAGAGAAGTGGGACCGAGGAGAATACCACGATTAATCATCATAGGAAGTAAAGATGTTAAGAGAAAAGCGTCATGAGCTTATATTAGACTGGGTAGAAGATTATGGCTTTATCCAGGTTAGCAAGTTGAAGGACCTCCTTGGTGTTACTGATATGACAGTAAGAAGGGACCTCCAAGAGCTTGAGGATAAGAATCTTTTGGTCAGGGTCCACGGGGGAGCCAAGTCCCTTGATAAGACCCTGGGCCGTGAGTTTTCCAATGATGAGAAGATGCTAAAGAATAAGGATAAGAAGGAGTATATAGCCCAAATTATTGCAAATAATATCAATGAGGGTGAGATTGTATTTTTGGGGGCAGGGACTACTATTGAGTATGTCAGCGAATACCTTGCTAACAAAAAGTGTACTATCTATACTAACTCCCTCTATCTTTTTAAAAAGCTTAATAAGATTAAGGGTATCAAGCTGTATTTAATAGGTGGAGAGTTTAGGGAAATTACTGGGGCTTTTGTAGGAAGTCTAGCTATAGACTTTGCCAAGGATGTATCCTTTACCAAGGCCTTTATAGGGGTCAATGGTATTGACCAAGGCAGGGCCTATACCTATAGCGTAGATGAGGGCCTCCTCCAGGCTAGAATCTTGGATAATGCCCAAAAATCTTATATAATAGCGGACTCATCCAAGATTGGCCGCAAGGATTTTTATTCTTTTTATAATATAGAAGCTTGCACAGTAATATCGGATAAGGACATATCACAGAAGAATGCTGACCTTATTAGGAAATTTGCCAGGCTAATTAACTAGCGAAATTTATAAAAATATTATATAATAATGGTAGTTACCATTATATGGAGATTTAAAATTCTACTATTATAATTATTAAATTTAAGTATAATGGACTTAGAATGATATATTGAGTGTTTCGCTTTAGGAGCAAAGGAGGGTATATGTTTTACAAAGCAAAATATATCGTACTTGAAGATAGGATCTTGGAAGATGCCTATATGGAAGTTGAAAATGGCAAGATAAAAGCTTTTTCAAAAAAAGAGCCTGAGGACTATGAAGACCTTGGAGAAATAATGGCACCAGGGTTGGTTGATACTCACATTCACGGTTACGGTGGAAAGGATATCATGGACTGTGAGCCAGGATACCTAAATGAAATATCCAAGGGGATTCTAGAATGTGGTGTAACAAGCTTTTTACCTACAACTCTAACAGATACTGCAGAAAAGTTAGATAAGGCTTGTGAAGTTATCGGAAAAGAACATGAAGGTGTAGAGGGAGCTAAGGTAAGGGGAGTCTTCCTAGAAGGCCCATTCTTTACAGAAAAATATAAGGGAGCCCAAAACCCTGGCTATATGTCAGATCCTGATATTGAAAAGCTAAAGAGATGGAAGGACTTATCTGATGGCCTAGTAAATAAGATTGCTATAGCACCAGAAAGAGATGGTTCTATAGAATTTATCAAAGAAGCCAATGCATTGGGAGTTAAGGTTGCCCTTGGCCACTCAGATGCAAGCTATGATAGGGCAGTAGAAGCAGTAGATGCAGGAGCAAATATCTTTGTACACGTATACAATGGTATGAGCGGCCTCCACCACAGAAATCCTGGTATGGTAGGAGCAGCAATGACTACTGATTCCTATGGAGAATTAATCTGCGATGGCCACCATGTATCAGCTAAGGCAGCAGAAATCCTAATGGATCAAAAGGGAAGAGATAGGGTTGCCCTAATCACAGATTGTATGTCAGCAGGTGGTATGCCTGAGGGAGACTACAAACTAGGAGAATTCCCAGTAATAGTAAAAGATGGAACAGCTAGACTAAAAGATGGTGGATCCCTAGCAGGATCAATCCTAAGACTAAAGGAAGCTGTAAAGAACGTAGTAGACTGGCAAATAGCAGATGTATTTGAAGCTATTCAAATGGCAAGCCTAATACCTGCCAAATCAGTCGATATAGACGATGTATGTGGTAAACTACACGTAGGTTATGATGCTGACTTTATAATCCTAGATGAAAATCTAGACCTTAAAGCAACCTACCTAAACGGTGAAAGGGTATATGGATGATTTTAACAATAACGGCCAATCCTTCTGTTGATATTTCCTATAGACTAGACAAATTCAACATAGACGATGTAACAAGAACTGAGTATGCATCAAAGGATGCAGGTGGTAAGGGAATCCACGTAGGCTTTGTCCTAAAAGAACTAGGAGCTGATGTAATCCACTCAGGATTTGTCGGAGGAAAACTAGGAGAATATATAGAAGAAGAACTTGGCAAAAAAGGTCAAGATTCAAGATTTGTAAAAATATCCTCCCCTACCCGTAACTGTATAGCTATTCTCCACGAAGGAAACCAAACAGAAATCCTAGAACAAGGCCCAAGCATAAGCGAAGAGGAAGCCAAAGACTTCCTAGACAATATCGCAAAAATTGCTGAAGGTTGCCAAGTAATCAATATGTCTGGCTCCCTACCAAAGGGCCTAACAAGTGATTTTTATAAGGAAATTATAAAATACGCCAAAGCAAATAACATTTTTGTATCAGTTGATACATCAGGACAAACCCTAAAAGATATAATAAATGCAGAAGTAAAACCTGACCTAATCAAACCAAATGAAACAGAAATTGCCCAAGCCCTAGATAGGGTAATAGGAAAAGACGAACTAAAAGATCTCCTAGTCCAAGAACCCTTCAAGGATATAAAATATATAATAGTATCAATGGGTAAAGACGGGGCATTGGTTAAGGCTGGAGATAAAATTTATAATGCAACAGTTCCAAAGGTCTTGGCAATAAACCCAGTAGGAAGCGGAGACTCATCCCTTGCAGGAGCCCTATATGCAATAGAGCAAGGCAAAGACGATCAAGACATAATCAAAACATCTATGACATGTGGCCTACTAAATGTACTAACAGAAGAAATAGCCCATATAGAAATAGAAAAATTCGATGAATACTACCAACAAATACAAGTAAAGGAGCTATAATATGAAAATCTCACAAGAAAAACTAGAAAACCTAAAAAAACTTATTAACGAAGACGGAGCAATCGCAGCACTTGCTATTGACCAAAGAGGATCAATGGAAAAAATGATGACCAAGGCTAACCCTGACCTAAGTAATGTTGAAGGAATCTCAAGATACAAAGAACTAGTATCTAAAGAACTAACACCATTTGCATCATCAATCCTCCTTGATCCAATATATGGAAAAGAAGGAATAGAAGCAAGAGATGAGGGGGCAGGACTTATCCTATCATACGAACAAACAGGTTATGATGAATATGATGAAGGAAGATTACCTAGACTAATCAACTTTATGAGTGGACTTAAAGCTAAAGAAATGGGAGCTAACGCAATCAAGACCCTCCTTTACTACGACTGCGATGATGAAGAAGAAATCAACGACATCAAAAAAAGATGGGTAGAAAGAGTAAGCTACGAATGTGAAGCCCTAGGCCTACCACACTTCCTAGAACTTGTAACTTACGATAGAAACATCGATAGCGAAAAAGGCGCTGAATACGCAAAAGTTAGACCAAGAAAGGTAAACGAAGCAATCAGAGAATTCTCAGATCCAAAATACAAGGTTGACGTACTAAAGGTAGAAACACCAACTAACATGAACTTTGTAGAAGGAATTGGAACAGAAGAGCCAGTTTATACACAAGAAGAAGCTAAGAAATACTTCAAAGAACAAGCTGAATCAACCAACCTACCTTTTATCTTTCTATCAGGCGGAGTAAGTACAGAAATATTCCAAGAAACCCTAAAACTTGCTAAAGAAGCAGGATCAAACTTCAACGGCGTTCTATGTGGTAGAGCAACATGGAAAGATAGCGTAGACATCTACGGTAAGAGTGAAGAAGAAGCTATCGAATGGCTAAAGACCCAAGGAAAAGAAAACATCGAAAACCTAAACGCTGTACTAAAAGAAACAGCTTGCTCAGTATTTGATAAAATCGAAGAATAATAAAAAATTCTATGCCGGGGAGAAATAAATCTCCGGTATTTTTTTGCCCACAAAAGTTAAAGTATCTTGAATAAATATAATAAAATCTTGTATGAGTACTGAAAATTCAACTTTCCCCAAAGACTTGGATTACCTAATAAAATTCAAATCAAAATAATTTAATAGCAAGACACCATAGCAAAGATCCAAGGGATAAGTAGGTGAGGGGGCTTAAGTTTTATAAAATAAGAGGGGTGGTTGCCCTTGTAATTAAAATAGTTTTCTCGATTCAAAACTTATACATAGAGAGGAGATATGAATATGAATTTTAATCCGTTCGAAAATATGTTTAAGGCTAATCAAGAAATGATGGAGGCTTGGAAAAGTTTTATTCCAAATCCTGATAAGGGAAGTGATGCTAAGAAAGAAAATTCATACTCTGAAGATTTCTTAAATTATCAAAAGGCTTTTTTTGAAAATTGGAATGAAATGGCTAATAAGTGGTGGAATTTTGAAGGAAGTAAGAAGGGTATTTTTAATGGAGTAGATTATTTTGATATAATGAAGAACTATTACGGTATCTGGACAAATCACTTTAATAATTTTAACCCTTACCAAGCTATGAACTTTATGAATCCAAGTAACTATCAAGTTTTTATGAAGATGTTTAATGCAAGTAATCTCTATAATTCAATGTATCAAAACTGGGAGGCTTTTAATAAAAATATAGCTAAACCATTTACCGAGAATTATGAGGAAGAATTAAAGAAGTATGTAGATTTTTATAATAAGATGTTTATGGAAAACTATATTCCTCTCATGCCAGAAGAAGTGCAAGGCTTCCTAAAGACTACCAATTCTTATTTTAATACCTACCTAAATACTATAAGCAATTTTGTGCTTGGCATCTTTGCCAAGAAACATTTGTGAATGATTCTTTTATTGCCCTAACTAAACCTTTGTGTGAGTCGCTTATTACCATCTTAAGTCCTGATACCCCTCTTTTTTTCAAATATTCAAAGAAATTGGACCAACTACTTACTGTTTCTACTTGACTTATATCTAGAGCTAGTATTTCACGCTTACCTTTTTTACTTATTCCTATTGCAATATGGCAAGCTTTAGATACTACTCTCCTGTTTTCTCTTGCTTTTATGTAAACTACGTCTACTAGAAGATATGGGTATTTAATTATACTTATGTCTCTATTACGCCATTCATTTACATCTTTATCAAGTTGCTTTGTTAAGGATGATACAAAGGACTTTGAGTAGGTTTGTCCACATAATTCTTCCATAACTTTAGTTACTTTTCTAGTTGATACTCCTTGGACATACATTTCAAGCATGGTCGAGATTAAGGCATTTTCATTTCTTTGATAAGCTTCATTTTCTAGATATTCATCTCTTTCTTTTCCCATTAATTGATTGAACAATTTAGTTAGTATATCTCTAGCTATTTTATTATCTACAGATTCCTTAATTAAATTTTGAATATCTTCTGAACTAATCGCAAAGTGTAATTGGGTCATTTGACCCCTCCTGGTTTGTTTTTATGCTTAAAACATTGTACTAGTTAAGGGGTCAAATGACCTTTTCTTTTTACACAATTATACGGACACTATCAAAATTTTTTTCAATTTATTGTGTTTCATTGAAAATTAAAACAAAAAACAGGTATAATTCTGTTTATAAGAAGCAATAAAGGATATTTATTTACAATTTATTAAAAAAGGAGAGTATTAAAATGGATATTTCAAAAAGTGCTTTAATATTAATAGACTTGCAAAAAGGAGTGACTGCTGTTGACTTAAAACCTCATAAGGCAGAACAAATTATTGAAAATGCAAACACTTTAATAAAAAAATTTAGAAAAGAAAATGGCTTTATAGTCTTTGTTAGAACTGCTTTTGTTGACAATAAAGATATCTTGCCAGCTGATAAAAAATTAAGATCTCTTTCAGATTTAAAAGAAAGTTTCGATCAAATTGATAGTAGATTAGATTTCAAACAAAGTGATTATCTTGTTAGCAAAAGAGGTTTTAGTGCGTTTTTTGGAACAGACTTAGACTTAGAATTAAGACGTCATAATATAGAAAATCTTGTCTTTGTAGGAGTCTCTACTCATATAGGTATAGATACTGCAGCAAGAGATGGATATCAACTAAACTATAAGATATACTTTGTAGAAGATGCAATATCCGCTCCTAAAAAACAACAACATGAATTTGTAATAAATGAAATTTTTCCACTTTATGGAGAAGTTCTTAAAACATCAAGTTTAATATAAACTTTTAATAATAAAGATTGACAATATATTAATATAATTTTAAAGTCATATCCAAATTTTTATGTAAATTTATAGGTCCAATATTTACTATTTGAACTATTATAAATTAAAAGACGAAACTAATCTTCATTTGTATCAATGAGAATAGCCAGAGCATCGACAAAACACAAATTGATGAGTATTGTCCATGCTCTGATTTCTTTTTATTAAAGGAACTTCAAAAAAGTCTCACTACTATGACATATTTTAATACATGACCTTTTGATATTTTTAAATTTGCCACCCCTATAGTTTTAGCCTTAAGATATGTAAAGCTATAAAAAAGACGACTCCATTGCCGCCCTAAAATCAATCTATTGTACTATTTTATTTTCTTCTAGCTCTTTAAAGGTAGTTCCTCCTTTTGTTTTCCAATCCGTTCTTCCGTTTGTATTTAGTCCTAAAATAAAGGCTGAAGCATATGAAGGACTATTAAATAGATAGTTCTGTTTTATTCTACCATTTACTATCTCATTATTTTTCCTACATTTGTCTCTAAGTTCTTTAATAGATTTAGGTATAGTTTCTGAGTCGATTTCATCTATCATACTATCTTTTAAAATAACAAAGCCTTCATTGGTTCTTATACATTTTGCCTCTATTTGTCTATTAGATTTCCTACTATACCCTGATAGGTATAATAATAGTTCATCATCTTTACCTTCGATGGCTTTACTTTCTTTTTCTATTATGGGAACAAATATCTTATAACCCAATACCCCTAAAACCATCTTGGAAGATTCAATAAAGTCTAACAACTCCGATTCTTTTTCCTCTGTTACATTTCCTGGGTTTGGATCATTAAAATTTTTTACCTTAAACCTATGTGTTTCTATAGCCAAACTTGTAAACTTGTTTTCTAAATAAGATATTTCTGTTGGCCCAAAAGAATTGTTTTGTGTTGTAAGCATGACTACATCCGTAAAATATTCTGTGTCTTTTAGGTGCTCATCAACTCTAAAAAGCACGCCTTCTCCATTTTTTCTTATTCCAGCTTGACCAATATATACTTCATCTCCTTCCTCTTCATTTTTCCAAATAGAAAGAAAACTCCACTTTGCTTTAAATCTTTCCTATCTTTGCACTTATCTAAATAAGTTCTAGGAATCTTATATGCAAGCCCAGTCCAATTTGCTAGAGTACATTTTATTCTACCTGTCACTTCTCCATCCATTAAAAAGAGATTGAAGTTTTTACTGTTTCTCAACTAAAACACCTCCCAACATAACAGCCTTATTAGATATTATATCAGTTCAAAGTCGTGTTATAACAAAAAAGGTGATATCTTAGAATAATTTAAATACTCTAAATCACCT
Organism: Anaerococcus sp.; assembly: GCA_022780515.1. Classification (GTDB taxonomy): domain Bacteria; phylum Bacillota; class Clostridia; order Tissierellales; family Peptoniphilaceae; genus Anaerococcus. The sequence goes on from JALEUV010000036.1 coordinate 7,827, forward strand.
ATTTTGTGATAGTTGCTTCTTAAAATTAAAAAATATTTACTCTTAGTCGATTCTTTCAAATATCATTGTAGCTTGAATTTTATCTCCTCCTAAGAAGCCTTTAGAGCCAGAAGATGATGTTGTAATAGTATGTAGCCTATAACCTAAAGCTGCTTGCTTATTTATTGCGGCTTGAAGGTTAGTTAAACTTGCTGTACCTGAACCAGTTCCTAAAAACTTTTCTGTCAATACTACTTGTAAAACAACATACTTATCCCCTTCACTACTTTTAGCTTTTTCTGTTTTATCATCCCATGCCATATCATACACCTCCTTTATTGTATATTTGGTTTATACTTGAATAAACTCTTCATTCATATTATACAACTTTAGGAATTAATAGTGTATATCTTTAAGGCTAATTTAAAATCTATCAAAGTCATCCTGCGTAGCTATTTCCTTGTATTTAAACTTATCATTGTTCTTTTCAGTAAACATATCATTGACTAAATCTATGGTTAACAATGATAAATCAGAATTTGTTTAATCTTTCTTCTACTTCATTCATAGAATTACTCTTTACTTCTTTCTTTAGCTTTGTTAAAATGGAATTTGTAACTGTTCTTCTTAAAAAGATGATGAAAAAATTCTCTCCTAGTCTTTAGCTTTGTCTCTCAATTTAAATATTTTATTTAAAATGTTTATATTACATTTCCTAATTTTATGTATAAAATAGCACCTACTTTTCTAGATGCCAAATTTTAAATTAGTTATTTCTATTTTTGCTATTCAACCCTATTATCATACCTAATAACATCCCAATAGACATACCAATAGCTAAATTTTCCTTACCTTATGCTATTCCCATTGCAGCTCCTAGACACATACTAATAAACATACCTTCAGACATATAATTTTCATTTTTTTCTTTGTCTTTATTAGACTCATATTTAGCTTTTCTTAGAACTATTAATCAAATAAACAGCTAAAATATATATAAAAATAGTGGTAATACTATTCCCAAAATTTCCATATAATATTCTCCCTTTATTAATTATATCCAGTTAAAAAACAGTCAAACACCTATATCATAAAAAGATTCACTAATGTCAATACCTCATCTTATATCACTATCAAGAGCTATTATGATTACAATAACTCCATCTATCTTTTCCAAAACTTGAATTACTGTCTTTATCTCATTATTTCTTTCTAGCTAATTTACATATTAAAATTCTATATCTACACTTGTATAAATGAATTCAAGATATCTGCAAACAGATTAAAGATAATAGCTTTATCTTTGGTTAGTATATCTTCCAATTCCCTGAAGGAACGCTATAATGCTTGCTCCAATCATCGGTATTAAGTATGGACTTACTAAAAAACCAATAATTAATGCTTCGTTTCCGATGATAACTTCTTTTTGTAAAAAAGATGCTATTGCTCCAAATATACAAAACATCATCAGCAAATATAGCGGTGCCGTTCCCATGCCGAGCAGAAATATTAGAAAGGTGGTGAGGATGCTCATTATTAAACGGATTATAAACAGGATTATCTTTATTAGCCACCTCATCATTTCTTACTCCTCACTTCCTAAGTCATTCTTTGTATCTTATCATACCATATCAATGTAAACATAAACATAAATATAATTACTAAGAACTTTTTTCGTTCTCCGTCACCATCTTCATTAAACATATAATGCTTGTAAAATTGCTTAAAATGCAGGATTTTTACGATTTTGCTCTTTGTTTCAACGCTATGCACTCCACATAGCTTGAGTGGTCAGCATTAATAACATCCCCAATTTTTCGATTTGCTTGTTCTTGGAAATATATCGACTTTTTATTTTTAAAGTTACTACTTGGCTTTTGGAAGTTCAATATAAAATGCCGTCCCTTTAAAAACTTCACTTTCTACTTCAATGCTGCCTTGTGCTTTATTTACTATTTCTCTTATAATTGTAAGCCCAAGGCCCATACCTTCATTTTTTGATGGTCTTGAGTCATCCACTTTATATAGGGGTTCAAATATTTTATCTAAATTATCTTCCCTAATCCCAATACCATTATCTTCAAAACGTATATAAATATAATCCCCATCTTCTTCAATGTCTATATTTATAACCGGAAGCTCTTTGTCATTATATTTCAAAGCATTTATAAATAAATTTTCAATGAGAATTTCTAGTTCTCTCTTATCTATAGTTACTAAACTTTCATCAAGAACATCATTTTTATAAGATAGTTTTAATGAATTTAATTGATAGGATTCGCTAAGACCTTTGATTATTGTATCTATGCTTTTCTTTATAAAAATATTTGATTTCATTTCACCCTTCGAATTCACATAAATTGAAAAATTTCTCAACTGCTCGATTCTCTCTTCCAATTGGCTTATCTTACTATCAATAATATTAAAATAAGATTCTTCCTTTTCTTCTGTTAGCGCAATATCATCTCTTAAGGAATCTACATAGGTTTGGATGACAGTTAGTGGTGTCCTTAGATCATGAGATATTGCATTAATTATAGACTGCTTTTCTTTTTCTAACTTAGAATTCATTAATGATAATTTATTTAAGGCTTTTGTCATTTCATTAAATTTTCTAATTAAATCTCCTATTTCATCATTCTGATGGTTTTCAAGCCTTATTTGGTAGTTGCCTTGGCTTACTTCTTCTAGACCCTCTAATAATTCTTTGATTGGCTTTAGTATCATATCTTGAATATAATTCAAAAATTTAATATTAACGATAACAATAGGAACTGAAATAAGGAGAATTAGTCCAAAAATTGAACCTAAAATGTTAGCTGGAGGATGAATGGGGATTCCAGTAACAACTAATAGAAGAATAGGGACGCTAATAATAACCAAAAGAAATGTACTTAATTTTTTGCTTAATGAGTTATTTTCCAAATTTATACCCCACTCCCCAAACAGTCTGGATATATTCTGGATGGTTTAGATCACTTTCTAATTTTTGACGTAGCCTATTAACAGTAACCGTTATTGTACTTGTATCTCCTAGGGCTTCAAGTCCCCAAATTAGATTATATAGCTGGTCTCGTGTAAACACCTGTCCTGGATTTGATGCTAAATAAATTAAAACATCGAATTCTCTTGGTGATAAGTCTATGACTGTCCCATTTTTTTCTACCCTGTGTTCACTAGGATAAATTTTTAACTCTTTGAAGCTTATAGGATTAGATAAGTCTTTATTAAATATTTGACTTCGTCTAAGCATGGCCTGGACTCTAGCAAGTAATTCTCTCATCCTAAAGGGCTTTGTTACATAGTCATCCGCACCTAGCTTCAGACCCATAATTTTATCGAATTCTTCGACTTTTGCAGATAGGATTATAATGGGTATATTTGAGACCTCCCTAATTTTTCGACATATTTCATACCCATCCATGCCAGGAAGCATTAAGTCTAAAATAACTAAGTCGGGGTTAAAGGCATGAAATATATCCATGGCTAAACTTCCATCTTGACAAATTTTTACTTCAAATCGTTCTTTAACTAAATAATCTAAAATTATATTTGCTATATCCAATTCATCTTCTATAACCAGTATCTTATTCATACTTAACCTCCTGAGCATTCATGAATGAATATCCATCTTTTTAAAATACCATATATTTATACAATATAAAATAATAGAGGAAATAATCGATACTATAATCATTTGTACTGATTGATTATAAACAATCTCTCCTCTTATAAAGAAAGCTGGTAGTTTATACATGTAATTTGTTACAAAGAAAATTTTTAGCTTTTTTGGTATTGTTAAACTTAATATATAGTATGCTGCCCCGATTCCAAAAACCACATTTGAATTTCTTAAAAAAAATGCAAGAAACATAAGCAACTGTGTTAAAGTTAGAGCTGGTAATATGGCTGTTAGTGTACCAAGAAAAATAACAGCAAAACCATACATGCCTTCTAATTGTTTGCCCCTTATATATAGCAATTCTCCATTATACATTATTTCACTACCAGTTTTTAAAAAGATTTCTCCAATCAAGTAGGCTGAAATTATATTAAATAATATAATTGTAAAAATCCCTACTGTTGCTGTTAAAAACTTAGATAAGAAAACCTTTGAACGTTCACCTCCAATGATTATAGGTAATTTTAAGGTTCCTTTCTGATAATCGGTAGCAATAAGATAGGATGAAATATAGACTACAAATAAAATTACAAATAACAAGGCTTCGGGAATTGCCATCAAAGCAAAAGATGGCGGATTAATTGATACCATACCCATCTGAAACACTTTTATAATGTGAGATACTAGTATTGTCAAAAAGAAAAGCCATATATATTTATTTTTTATTATTTTATACAATTCATTTCTTAGATATCTGCTCATTTTCCTTCACCTACCTAATATAAAATATCTGTGTTTTTAAATAATACTGTTCCAAACAAAAAGAAAAATACTCCTATCAGCAGCGATAGTACGATAATTGGAAGTATATCCCTGTATCCAATCACTTGGAGTGAGGTTAACTTTTGACCTATCTGTGTATTAAAGAAAAACACACAAAGAAAAATCATCGTTATATTCACCGCTATTGAGCTCTTTATAAATAGACCAAGTAGCATAGTCACTGAACCATAGGCAAAAATAGGCAGAAGTAGTTTCGAATAATTTACAAGAGTATATAAAAAATCATCTAAACTACTTGAACCCCTATTGTAAAAATCAATTTGCCAGGTATTTTTTAAATAAATCACCCCTATAAGATAACAAATAAGCAAAAAGAAGAAGGTGCTAAACAAAATTACTAATAAAAAACTTAATAATTTTGACAGTAAATGCTTATACCTAACAGGTTCATTCATTATGCTTAATTTCAAAGTTCCCCCTAGCAAATCTTCTGTCACTATCTGAGACATAATAATTGGCACGAAAAAAATTAAAAGTTGAGTATATATGTCTAACATATCACTAGGAAAAGTTAATATGCTAGCAAGTTCCCATGAAGAATCTTTTGGATTATAGGCAGATGCATTAATCCATATAAGTGCTATTTGGGACAATAAAAATATAACTATAACTTTTGATTTTTTTATTTTTAAATATTCATTGTAAATCAAATTAAGCATGATGGTAGCCTACTTTCTGAAAATATAATTCTTTAAGATTTGCTACATTATATTGAAAAAGGAGTTCTTTAAGCTCGCCTTCTACACACAATTTTCCCTGATGTAAAATCCCTATACGATTGCATATCCATTCCATCTCGTGAAGAAGATGGGAGGATATAAAAAAAGTCTTTTGAAAAGTCTTCGCAAGATAAATTATGAGTTCATTTATTTCTTCCATTCCATTTGGATCTAGACCATTTGTCGGTTCGTCAAGAATAATCAAATCTGGATTTCCAAGTAAGGCATTGGCTATTCCCAGTCTTTGCTTCATCCCCATAGAATAATTGGAAAACTTATCTTTTTGTCTATCACTTATATGAACGAGTTCAAGCACTTCTTGTATTTCTTTTTCCCCTACATTATCAATAAGATTTGCCATTAATTTCAAATTTTCATATCCTGATAGATTTTCATAAAATCTAGGGGCTTCGACCATGGCACCTAAATTTTTAAATGAAGTTTTCTTTTCATTAAAAACTGACTTCCCGTTGATTAATATTTCACCTGAATCAGGGAAAACTAGACCCGTAATCATTCTGATTGTCGTCGTTTTTCCTTGACCATTTGCTCCAATAAATCCATATATATCTCCTCGACTTACAGTTAAATTTAACTTATTAATAACCTTTCTTTTGGCAAAAGACTTATTTAAGTCATTTATTTTTAATATTTCATTTGTCATATAATGACCTCCTTGCTTAATCTATAACTATTATAGCAAGGAGATATAACAAATTTCTAACAAGTCTATAAAATTTTGCTTAAACCTATATATTTTTCTCTTATATTAAGTGCTTCCATAGTATAAAATATTATGTATAAAATAGAAAAAGAGAACTAAAACTTGTAAAGTTTTGTTAAGAAATAAAAGAAAAACATAAGCTAACAAGGAGTTCTCTTATGAATAATTTTAACACAGATTTTATGCAAATACTAGCCCAAGGATTAGATATTAATGAATTTTTTAGCAGCAGTTAGAAATAGCTATTAATGATTTACTAAGATCAGAACTAACAGTATTTTTAGACTATGAAAAATGGGAATATAAATGCTATGGCTCTGGCAATTCAAAAAATGGATATTACCATAGAAGCTTAAAAACTAGATTTGGAGAGCTTGAGCTTCAAATGCCAAGAGATAGAGCGAGTCAGTTTAAACAAAAAACAGTAAAGGCATATGCTAGAAATACAGATAATCTTGAGAATAAAGACTTTGTAGTTTTATATTGTGATGCTACATACTTACCAGTAAGAAGGAATTCAGTAGCAAAAGAAGCTCTTCATGTAATAATCGGTATAGATCCAAATGGAAACAAAGAAGTATTAGACTATTCATTATTCCCTGAAGAATCAGCAAATAACTACAAAGAAATGCTAATAAATTTAAAATCAAGAGGATTAGAAAATGTATTACTTTTTGTAAGTGATGGATTAGTCCTCCACGAGCTGGACGGGCTAGCATTAA
>JALEUV010000051.1 GCA_022780515.1 Anaerococcus sp.
TAATTTTCTCAATGAACGTGTATTCAGATTATACACATTCATTGAGCTTAATACTATCAATAACAAATTCTTATACTTATTAATTTCACGTAATTATAATTATTCCGTAACATGCGCCATAGAATCCTCTATTCTTTCAAAAACTTATCTTTAATTCCGAATAAATAGGTTAGGATAAAGCCTCCAATATATGCCGCAAATAGACCAAGAATATAAGCAAAGCCTTTATTATTATATATTAATGGTATAAGGGCTATACCGCTTGGGCCAATTGCAGTTGCTCCTACATTTCCTATAGCCCCTAATACTGCACCGCCTATTCCTCCACCTAAGCATGCAGTAATAAAAGCCTTACCCATAGGAAGAGTCAATGCATATATTAGCGGCTCACCTATACCTAATATTCCTACTGGAAGACCAGCTTTTGCTATTTCTCTTATCTTTTTGTTTTTTCTACATTTAATATAGATTGCTAAGGCTGCTCCTACTTGACCTGCTCCTGCCATAGCAAGGATAGGTAATAAGAATGTAGCTCCATATTGTTCAATCATCGCAACATGGATGGGTGTCAAAATTTGGTGGAGTCCTAACATAACCATAGGCAAAAATGTGGCTCCTAAAACAAATCCGGAGAATGCACCTCCTAATTCTAAAATTACATTAATAATTCCTATTAATGCATTTGATATTATTCCTGCAATAGGCATTATTATGAACAAAGTAAGCATTCCTGTTATCAATAGCGAAATGGTTGGTACTACTATTATATCGAGATTATCAGGAACAATTTTATGAAATTCTTTTTCTATTTTAGAAAGAATAAATGTTGCAATTAAAACCCCTATAACCCCTCCTTGTCCTGCTAAGAGAGGTTGACCTATAAAGAAATTGTTAATTGGATCATTAGCATTCATACCAGATAGATAAACTACCCCTCCTATTGCACCTCCTAGATATGGATTAGCTTTAAAAACTTTAGCTGCATTTAAACCTATAAATATATTTAAATATCCGTACAATCCAGTCTTAATTATATTTAATACTTGGAAAATTGACCCAAATGTTTCTTGAGATAAAGTTCCACTTGTTATCATATTTTGTATAATTGAAGCTATGCCGCCTATCAAGCCGGCACCAACAAATGCAGGTATCAACGGTACAAAAATAGAAGCTATAGTTGCAGTTGCTGATTTAAACTTAGAACTTTTTTGCATATTTTTTACTATTTCTTTATTTTCTTGTGTAATCTTATCTACATCATTTAAATCTTGACTAAATTTTGTATGTGAAATATTAGACATTTCTATAGCAACTTTTTCGCTTTTTCCAGGTCCTAAAACAACTTGAATCTCTTGACCCTTAACAAGTCCTAGTACCTCTTCTAGGTTTTCTATTTCATCGTATTTAACCTTATTATAATCTTTTACCTTTACTCTAACTCTAGTCATACAGTTTATTACTTCAACTAAATTATCTTCTCCGCCAAAATAATTAACTAGATTTTTGGCTGTTTTTTTATTATCTGATGTCATTTTTTTCTCCTCTTAAAAATCCATCATTTTTTTCTAAAATTTCTTCAGCTTCCGAGAAAGTTACATTTTTATTGGCCATTACAATAGCATGTTTAACCGAATAATTAGATTTTTTTAAATAATATTCAGCCTCATCATTATTAATTTTACAAATTTCTTTAATAATTCTCAAAGCTCTATCTTCCAATTTTTTATTAGACACCTTTAGATCTACCATCAAATTGTCATATACTTTCCCAATCTTTGCCATTGCTGTAGTTGATATCATATTAAGTACCATTTTTGTAGCTGTACCCGCTTTCATTCTTGTAGAACCGGTCAGAACTTCACTACCAGTATCGATTTCTACAGGATAATCTGAATATTTAGAAACAATTGAATCTAAATTACAAGATATTGACCCTGTTTTTGAGCCTAAATCTTTAGCATATTTTAAGGCACCTAATACATATGGAGTGCTACCACTGCTTGTAATCCCTACAAGAATATCGTTTTTTGAAAAATTATATTTTATTAAATCTACTTTTGCCATATATTCATCGTCTTCTGCATTTTCAATTGGATTTCTTAAAGCCGCATCACCTCCTGCTATTATTCCTACTACCATATTTTTATCTACTGAAAATGTTGGGACTGTTTCTGAGGCATCTAATACTCCAAGTCTTCCACTAGTTCCAGATCCTATATAATAAAGATGTCCATCCTCTTTAAAAACTTTAATAACAGCATCTGTAAGTTTTTCTATTTCATCAATTTTTTCTCTTACTTTGTTAGCTATTTTTGAATCTTCATTATTTATAATTTCTAAAATTTCTTTTGTTGACTTTAAATCTAAATTTTTAGATAAATCATTTCGAGATTCTGTTGAAAACAATCCTATCACCCCCTTCTATAAGATTCAAAATATTTAGATTTTTTACTTTACCTATAATATTCCTAGTGGTATCAAATCCTAAATTTTTTCTTGCTATCTCAATTTCACCTGAATACCTATTAGAATTCTTATTTAATATGAGTATATCACCTTTTTTTATATAGGAATTATCAATTTTTCCAATAAATTTATAGTCTCTTTCATTTCTTATGAGATATTCGTTTATATCTTTTCTAACTTTAATTTCTTTTAATTCCTTAAAATCTTTATCTAAAATCACTTCTAAATTTATTATCTTTTTGTTCTCATAGTTCTCTATAAATTTTTTTGAATTATGGGTTAATCCTTCTGATACTAGTAAGTTATCAATTCCATAGAATCTTTTTAATTTTAGATATGAATAAAATGGATCCTCTTTTCTGTCTTCTTCAAGTGATGGAAGAGTTTTGTATAACGGACCTCTTAAATCTTTGTCCCCTTGAAAAAAAGCAAAAATCTTTAATCCAAATTGTGAAATAATCTTGTTTTTTCTTATAACATCATTTCCCGACATTCCTGTATAAGGTAAAGGATAATAATTATACCAAGCACTTATTTTTGAAAAATCACACCCCAAATTCTTAAGATATTCAAGATCTTCATAAGTAACTGTTGATGCATTTATAGCAACTCTATTATATTTAGATAATCTAGCAATCCTATCATAAGAAAATCCGTAATCTAATCTAAAAACAATATCATTATCTAATAAATTAGGAAATTTATCTACTATTCTATTGTTCACATCAACACATATTTCCATATTTAATTTATGCGTTTCCTCTAATAACCGATAAAATTTAGCCATAATACTATCATCTGATGGATAATGTAATGATGTAAACAAAATATCGCAATCTTTAAAATCATATATTTTTTTTAAAATATATTCTTTGTCCTGATCTAAATATAGACTAAAACCGAACATTTTAACTCCTTACTTGAAAAGCTTTTCAAAATCATTATAATACTTTGAAATTTTATTTCAAGTATTTTTAATTTTTTTTAAAATTATTATTTAAGTCTATCTGTTAGCTTTTTACTAGTTACTAAACTTTCCTTTGTATTTTCATAATTTTTTGTAATATATGAAAAATACAAAATATCAGTAATTGCTAACGATGAGAACCTTGACCCTATTGCACCATATCTTAATTCTTTCTCAATAGAAGGTATCTTTAACAAAACATCTGATAATTTTGAAAGTTTTGAATTTTCATTTTTACTTATCGATATTACACCAGCTTCTTTACTTTTAGCATACTCAACAGCCTCAATTACTTCTTTTGTTTTTGCGTTATATGATATTGCTATCAATAAATCATCTTTTTTAATATGTGATATTATTGATATATTAGTATGAGTATCTTTTTCATATGTAACGTTTGCTCCAGCTCTTAAAAGTTTATAATAAAAATCTTCACATATTAACCCAGATCCAGCAACCCCTGAAAGGTAAATCTTATTTGCATTGTTAAGCATACAACTAGCTTTTTTAACTTTATCTACTTCTATAATTCCATATGTCTTTTCTATCGTTTTTATTATATTTGTTTTTGATTTTTCTATAATATTTTCTATATCATCATCTTTTTTTATTTCATCCTCTATATAATCAAAATCTTTATCATTCGATTTTGCTAAATCTACCTTCATATCTATGAAAGAATTATATCCAATCTTTTTCACAAATCTTGTAATAGCTGATTGAGATAATTTAGTATTTTTAGCCAAATCAACGCTTGTAAGCTTTATAATAGATTCCATATTATTTTTAATATAATTAGCTATTTTTTTATCATTATTAGTTAAAACGTCCTTTTTGTCATCTACTTTTAATAAAAAATTCATATTACTCCTAAAAAAGCCCCAGGGAAAATCCCTAGGGTAAAATTTATTTGCACATTATTCTGATTTTATACATTATCGCCAGGATTTGTCGGATTATCGTCTACAGGCGGTATATCTCTTTTGTTTACTATTTCATCTTCGCCTATTGGCTTTATTTCTTCATCGTTGTCCTTATCGTCTATGATTGGATCTTCTTTTCCCCTGTTTAGGATCTCCATAAATTCTTCACCTGTTATTGTTTCTTCTTTTAGTAAGAAGTCTGATATTTCGTGAAGTTTGTCTATGTTTTCCTTGAGGATCTCGATTGCTCTCATGTGGGCCTTGGATATGATTAGGGCGACTTTTTGGTCAACCTTGTTGCCTGTTCCATCGCTTACTATGCTTCTTCTTTGGCCACCTAGGTATCTTCCTTCGATTTGTTCTAGTTGCATGAAGTCGAATTCTTCATCCATACCATAGATTGTCACAATGTTACGAGCAAGGGCTGTAGCTCTTTCTATATCGTTTGAAGCTCCAGTTGTCTTGGTATTAAAGATTAGCTCTTCTGCTGACCTACCACCTGTAAATGTTACTATTTCGTCAAATAGTTCTTGCTTGGTCATTATATATTTTTCGTCCTTGTCTACTGTCATTGTGTAACCAAGGGCACCACCAGTTCTTGGTACTATGGTGATTTTTGTTACAGGGGTTTTTTGGGTTTGAATTGCTGCTACTAGGGCGTGGCCTACTTCGTGGTAGGCTATGATTCTCTTTTGATCATCGCTTATTACAGCATTTTTCTTTTGTTGACCTGCAATTACTGTTTCGATTGATTCTTCTAGGTCTTCTTGGGTTAGCTTGTTACGATTTTCTCTTACAGCTCTCAAGGCACCTTCGTTTACTATGTTTGCAAGGTCAGCACCTGATGTTCCTGCTGTTCTCTTGGCTATCTCGTTGTAGTCAATGTCCTCTTCACGTTTTATATTTTTAGCGTGAACTTTTAGGATGTCTTCACGACCTTTTAGGTCAGGTAGTTCTACTTCTACTCTCCTATCGAAACGGCCTGGCCTTGTTAGGGCTGGGTCTAGGATTTCTGGTCTATTGGTTGCAGCTAATAGGACTACTCCCTCTGTCGCATCAAATCCGTCCATTTCGTTTAGTAGTTGATTGAGGGTTTGTTCTCTCTCATCATTTCCCGAATAGCCTGAGACGTCACGTTTTTTACCTATAGCATCAATTTCGTCTATGAATACTATACATGGGGCTTTTTCTTTGGCTTGTTTGAATAGGTCACGAACCTTGCTTGCCCCCATACCTACGAACATCTCAACAAATTCTGAACCTGATATTGAGAAGAATGGAACCTTGGCTTCTCCTGCTACAGCCTTGGCTAGTAGGGTCTTACCAGTTCCTGGAGGTCCAATGAGGAGGATTCCCTTTGGTACCTTGGCTCCTATTTCTTTATACTTGCCTGGACTATGAAGGAAGTCTACTACTTCGTTTAAGCTATCCTTGGCTTCCTCTTGGCCAGCTACATCCTTGAAGGTCTTGCCTGTCTTGTTTTCTACATAAACTTTTGCATTGGATTTTCCGAAGTTCATAAAGTCGCCTCCACCTCTACCACCCATGGTCTTTGTAAGCGACCTTGATGCGAAGTAGAAGATTACCCAAATCAAGAGTAAAGGCAAGATTGATGAGATAAAGAGAGATAGATAAGGGTTCATGCTAGTTTTTATCTCTTGGCTAAATATTAATTTGTCATTTCTTTCTTTTGCCTCAAGAAGTCTATCTGTTATGTCACTATCAAACCACAAGCCTGTTGTAAATACTTTTTCTTCATTATCTACCTTGGCTTTGAAGGTGTATTGTTGGTCATCTCTTGATACTTCAGTTACTTGGTCATTTTCTATCATATCGACAAATTGACTGTAACTTACTTCCTTAGAGACTTCTCCTCCTGCTATAGGACTTAGGGCAAAGTGTATTACTATAAATATAATAATGGCAATCAACCAGTAATACAATAGGGGTTTCTTGCCTTGATTTCCTTTGTTCATCTATAAACCACTCCTAGAAATATACTTGTCAAGTAGTATGTCTAGCGCTCTTAGTTCTTTTACAATTGTCTTTAGATTTACATTTACATCTTTATCAGGGAGTTCATTGCCTAGTCTAGTAATGTAATCATTGACCATCTTGGCAGCCCTATTTCCCTCTTCAGTTAAAACAACGTTTACTACTCTCTCGTCTTCTTCACTTCTTTTTCTTTTTACAAATCCTTGCTTCTCAAGTCTCTTACATATATTAGATATGTTTCCTCCAGTAATACCGATAGCCTTACCTAGGTTACCTATGGAAACTTCCTTGTTCTTGTTGGCATAGAGAATTATAATCATCTTTAGTTGTAAAGGTGTTAGTTTTAATTCATTTGCCGTATCTTGAAGCAACAAGTCAATTTTATGGGCAATTTCTCTAATCATTGAGAAGATAGAATTGTTATATTCAAAAAATTCGTTATTGTTCTCTTTCATACTTCCTCCTAGAAATATTGGTGTCTAATATTATTTTACAAATAAGTAGATTTTTTTCAATATAAACAATTTATATTTTAACTTTAATTTTCATCCTTGTTTATCTTATTGATTTATATATTTTACTATATTTTTTTAAAAAATCACAATATTTATAAAGATTTCTCTAGAAAGTTGCTAGTTATTTTTTATGCTGGTTATATATTTGCTTGCTTCAAGTCCTGCCACCTGACCTTGACCTACTGCCTTCATTATTTGATAAGGCTTACCAGCTATATCCCCACAGGCATAGAGACCCTTTATATTAGTTTGCATTAAATCATCTATGGCTATGTGCTCATCTTTTAGCTTGACTGATGGCAAGAGTCTTTGAGGTTTGGATGAATCTCTTATTATAAAGAATCCATCAGCCTTGATTTTTTTGCCTGACTTAAAGGTTAGGGTAGTAGCCTTGTCATCTCCATCAAAACCAAGTGGTTTTTCACCCTCGATAACTTTTATTTTTTCATTAAGGCTTATGCCCTCCTTGTACATATTTACATAGGTTAAGCTTCCTACTATCTCTGCTGTGAAGTTGGCTTCTTCGACACTTTCTTCGTTATAGCCTATAACTACTACATCCTTTCCCCTATATAAGGCTGCATCACAGGTTGCGCAGTAGTTAACTCCCTTAGCAAAGAATTTCTCTTCATTTTCTAAGTCCTTGCCAAGATCTATTCCAGATGCTACTACCACTGCAGTGCTTTCTATCATTTGTGAGTCTTTCATCTCTAGGGCAAAGTATGATCCCATGGCATAGACTGTTTGGACCCTCTCCTCGCTATATTCTATTTCATATGGCTCTAGGGTCTTTTTAAAGTTATTGTATAGGTCTAAGCCCTTTATATCAGGAAAGCCTAGGTAGTTTTTGATTGAGTTAGACTTAACTAGGGAGTCTGGAGCCTTGCCAAAGACTATAACTGATTTATTTCTAATGCTTGCATTTAAAGCGGCGCTAAGCCCTGCAGGACCTGCGCCGATTACTGCTAAATCATATCTCATTTATACTTTTCCATTGCTTCGATTAAAGCTTCTTTTGAATGGAAACCTACTAGGGTATCCTTTAGTCTACCATTTTCAAAAATCATTAATGAAGGAACTGCATTTACATTGTATTGACCGGCTATATCATTTGATTCGTCAACATCTACTGAGTAGATTGTGTATCCTTTTTCTGCTTCAAGCTCTTCAAGTAATGGAGCTTGCATCTTACATGGACCACACCAAGTAGCTGAAAAATCTACTAGACATAGGCCTTCTCCGCTTTCAACGTTTTTTCTAAAGTCATTTGAATTTAATTTTTCCATTATATCTCCTCATTTCTTAAGTCTATTATATATATACCCATTTATATATACTTTTCTATACCCATTTATATATACTTTTCCAATAGGATTTTTCTTAATAAAAAAGCGGGTCCGAAGATCCGCCTTGTAATTTGATTTTATAATGCTTGAGATGCTGTAATCATGCAGATCTCATAAACATCTTGGGCACTACATCCTCTAGATAGGTCATTAACTGGTGCGTTAAGTCCTTGAAGGATTGGGCCTAGGGCCTTGTAGCCACCTAGTCTTTGAGCTATCTTGTAGCCGATGTTACCTGCTTGTAAGTCAGGGAAAATAAATACATTTGCCTTACCTGCTACTTCTGAATCAGGTGCTTTTTGCTTAGCTGTTTCAGGATCTATAGCAGCATCGAATTGGATTTCTCCATCAACTCTAAGTTCTGGTGCAAGTTGTTTTGCTACTTCCTTAGCCTTAGCAACCTTGCTAGCTAGGTCGTGGTGGGCTGATCCATGAGTTGAGAATGATAGTAGGGCAACGTATGGGTCTATACCAAAGCTTTCTGCACTCTTAGCTGTCTCTATTGCTACTTCTGCCAATTCGTCAGATTCTAGAGTGATGTTTACTGCTGTATCTGCAAAGATTAGTTGCTTACCTTCAGGACTTACCATTACCATGATACCTGATACTCTCTTTACACCAGGTTTGGTTCTAATGATTTGTAAGGCAGGTCTTATAGTATCTCCTGTTGTATGACGAGCACCTGATACCATTCCATCAACTAGTCCTGTCTTAACTAAAAGTACTCCGAAGTAGTTAAGGTCGGTTTTTAGAAGGAATTCTGCTTCTTCTCTACTTGTCTTGCCCTTTCTAGCTTCTACAAAGGCTTCTAAGAGTTCCTCAAAACCATCGTAGTATTTAGGGTTGATTATTTGTAGGTCTCCAAGTTTTAAACCAGCTTGATCAGCAGTTCTTTGGATCTCTCCTTGGTCTCCTAGGACAATAGGAGTCAATATTCCGTCTTCCTTATGTCTTAGAGCAGCTTCCAATACTCTTGGGTCATTACCTTCTGGTAAAACAATTTTTAAATTCTTGCCTGTGATTGATTCTCTAGCATTTTCGATTATACCTTGAGCCATTTAATCCTCCTTATGGATATCGATTCTTATTTTCTTATTTATAGTATACCCTAATAAAGAAAAAGATTAACTATTGTTAAAATATTAACCCTTAGCCTTTTCTATAGCTTTTTTTTCGCTATCTGAAAGTTCTTTCTCAGCAGACCCATTTATTATTTCCTTGACATAAACATTGGACCCATCATTTGAATATAGGGAAGTAAGGACAATCCCATTGTGGAAGTTATCAAGAAGGCATAGGGAGAAGGAAAATCCCCCACTTTGACCCTCAAAGGCATCAAAATGAACTATAGCCATATGACTTACTGCTCCCATGGTAGTATCCTTGGCATCTAGGGACCTTTGGTCTATGGTTCTCATATCCTTATTGGATTGTTCTATTTGCTTATTTAACTCTACTAATAGCTCCTCCAAATTAAGCTCTGGGTTGTTACCCCTAAGCAAGTGGTCATACCTTTGTTTTTGCCTTCTTATCTTATCATTCATTGACTTTATTAAGCCAAGTTCTACTATAATAAAGATAGCCATTATAGTCATTATCACATATACGACTGTCATTTTAACCTTCCTTCTATAATTTTCTTATTTACTTCATAAAGCCTTCTTGCTTCTCTTACCTTTCCATCATAATCATAGGTATAGGACGTATTATCTAAGTTAATCTTGATGGTAGGTAGGGCAGAATTAATACTATCCCTCATAATATTTAGAGCAATTTCTCCATCTGATAGGGTGGATGCCTTGCCATTTTTTAGGATAAAGCTTGACTCCTCCATGGCCTCCAAGATAGTTTCCACAAAGTCCATTTGGACTCTAGCAGCTTCTATAAACAAATCTTCGCTTGTAGTATTGTTTTTAAAAGAGTCTATAAGCTTTTTTGTTTTTCTAATATCTTCTTCTACCAAAAACTTTAGTTTCTCTGCAATCCTGTCAAATGTTTCACGTGAAACACAGCCAGCATCCTCAAGGTCTTTGTAGTCCTTCTTCTCCATCATCCTAAGGAGGTTGACTCCCATAAGACCAATTAGGATTACTACTGAACCTCCACCTGGGTTGGCCGTGGGTTTTCTTACCTCTTTTAAGAATTCATCTACCCTCATATCAAGAATCCCCATGGCCTAGCCTCCAATAAATATTTTCTATATCCTCTACTGTGAAACAATCAATAATTAGCTTGTAGGTGGATCCATCCTTGTCGATCTTGACCCTTGAGCCTACCCTCTCCATAAATTTCTCTTCATAGTCTTCTAGGAGGATCTTGTCTATATCAGATAGGCCAGACTTGGATTGTTTCTTAGATTTTTTTCTCTTGGTCTTATTGAGTTTTTCTACATCCCTAATATTCATCTTCTTTCCTATAAAACCTTCCAAGGCCTCATCCCTCTTTTTATCATCCTTTATAGAAAGGAGGGTTCTCGCTTGGGATGAAGAAATCTTCTTATCCTCTAGGGCCTCTATCTCTTTTTTTCTTAGGCTTAATAGCCTTAGGGTGTTGGCTATATAGGACCTGGATTTACCCATGGTCTTTGCTATTTCATCTTGGGTCATGGCAAAATCATCAACCAATTTTTTGTAGGCCAGGGCTTCTTCGTAGGCTGATAGGTCTTCCCTTTGAATATTTTCTATCAAGGATAGGATATCGACATCCTTCTTGCTATATTCTCTAACAATTGCATCAATTTTATCAAGCCCCAATTTCTTGGAAGCCCTATACCTTCTCTCCCCAGCAAGGATTTGATACTTATCTGAACCATTAGCTTTGGTAAGGACTATTGGATTTAATAGTCCATATTCCTTGATAGATTGGGCTAGGCTATCTATGGCTTCCTCATCAAAGTTTTGCCTGGGTTGGTCTTCTCTTGGATCGATTTCATCTATTGGTATGCTTTGTATAGTTTCTTTATTTGATGGATTATTTTCACTTTCTCCTGTTTCTGGTATTAGAGCTTGGAGGCCCCTACCCAGAGTTTTCCTACTAGTCATGACTATCCTCCTTTTCTATGAGCTCTTTTGCTAAGAGGGTATAGGTCAAAGCCCCCTTGGATTCCTTGTCGTATTCGATAATTGACTTCCCATAGGATGGGGCTTCGGCAAGCTTTACATCCCTTGGTATCATTATTTTAAAGACCTTCCTCTTAAAATAGGATTTAACTTCTTCTAAGACTTCGTAAGAGAGGTCATTGTTCTTATCAAACATAGTGAGTAATACTCCCTCTATATCTAACTTGTTATTTAAGGACTCCTTAACTAGCCTATAGGTATTCATTAGCTCACTTACCCCTTCTAGGGCATAGTATTCTGCCTGGATAGGAATAATTATAGAGTCTGATGCCACCAAGGAATTAATTGATAGGAGGCCTAGGGATGGTGGACAGTCTATCAAAATATAATCATAGTCCCTATTTTCTTTTAAATCATTTATTAAATCTTTCAAAATATTAAGCCTTGATAGCTCATCAAGCATAACTAGCTCTACCTCAAGACCTGATAGGTTCGCTTCAGAAACTATAACATCTACTCCCGATTCGGTATTTTTTATGTAGGGACTAAAGTCAATTTTTTTCTCTGTTTTTGTAATCTCATCAGTAGGCTCTTCAATTTTTCTATCTTTCTCACCAGGATTTTTTATAAGATGATCTTGGCCCTCACCTATTTTTTCTACATATAATTGGTCTTTAATTTTTTCTTCCTTAAACAATCTATGCTCATAAAAGAGGTCGTAGGAGGTGTTTTCTAGCTCTCCCTTGTCAAAGCCTAGACCCGTACTTGTATTTGCTTGGGGGTCAATATCTATTACCAGGATATTTTTCCCTAGGTCTTTTAGGGCCACAGCAAGGTTTACTACACTAGTAGTCTTGCCTACTCCTCCCTTTTGATTAAATATCGAAATTACCTTCATAGTCCCCTCTCATTATTACTACAGCAAGGTCAAGGATACGGTTTTTGATAAACATCCTGACCTTGTTGCGATCTCCCTTGGACTTAAACCTTTTTACTAGAATTTTATCCTTATACATAATGCCTAGATAGGCTATTCCTAAATGAGCGTAGCCAGTAGTGGCTAGGCATAGGTCTGCTCCTGTAATATTTCTTAATCCTAAGAGCATTTCTCTGGCCACTTCCTCACTTACTACATCATACTTTTCGATTGTTTCATGTGAAACACCAAGGATTTTTTCCTTGACTTCATTGGAATAGGTAATGTATGATTCTTTTAAAACTTCACTTGCCCCTTCTATATCCACTATGGACGAAGCTATAAGTCCTCCACTAATTGATTCAGCTGTCGCTACCCTTTCTTTTTTCTCCTTGAGTAGGTCTACCAAGACCTTGGCTGATGTAGATCCATCAATTGATATTATATGCTTATCAAGATCTTTTTTAACAAGGTCTAGGCCTTGATCTAGGAGTCTATCGACTTCTTTTTCATCAACACCCTTGGCAGATATTCTAAGGATTGGGCCATCATCTGTTACATAGGGACTGATTGTAGGATTAGTCCCAGATAGGTCGACCCTGCTCGCTAGGTCCCATTCGCCCCATATATCAGTCCTTACTACTAGGTTTTTGATAAGGCTTTGCTTTTCTATATACTTACTCGCTTCATTATCAAACATAGGTTTCATCTCACGAGGAGGGCCAGGTAGAATAAAGAAAGATGTTCCCTTATCGGACTTCACCATAGCTCCTGGGGCAGTACCAAAATTATTTTCTAGTACAATAGCTCCCCTAGGAAAGACTGCCTGCTTTTTATTAATTTCGATAGCCTTGGCATTTCCATCAAAATACTCGACTAACTTTTGGTAGGATGACTCATCTATAAAGGTGTCATCTTCCTTGCCGACTACTTCTGTTACAACTTCCTTGGTTATATCATCAGCAGTTGGTCCGAGTCCTCCTGTCAAAAATACATAGTCATAGGCCCCGTCAGCTTCCTTAAGGGCCTTGTATAGCCTGTCATGGTTGTCTCCGACTGTTAGCATCTTATATAGGTTAATCCCATAATTTGTCAAGGCTTGAGCTATATATTGTGAATTGGTATCAACTATATTTCCTAATAAAATTTCTGTACCTACTGTACAAATTAAAGCTTCCATATATTCCTCCTGTTTCACGTGAAACATTTCTCCCTATAAATATACTATATTTAAAAAAAGATGTAAGGTTTAACTTACACTTTTATAATGCCTTTCCATATGCCTTATGATTTTTAAAGTAAAGAATAATCCTATAACTCCTCCTATTATAGTTATATTATTAACTAAATCACTTATTTCTGACAGAGAAGCTAAGAGGTTGTTAGTTGCATGGATAATAATGGCTTCATAAATATTTCCCCTACGGAAGTAGACGTAAGTTATTAGTCCTCCTAGGAAAAAGGCATTGATTCCCTGTAAGAGGTTCATGTGAAATATCCCAAAGAATAGACCTGACATAAATATTGTTGCATTTATCGATATGTACTTCCTTACTTCTCCTACGTAAATTCCCCTAAACATCATTTCTTCAACGATAGGAGCTAGGATAATAATATCTATGTATAATAAAATATTTTCTAATAAGGAGCTTACAGAAAAGGCCTCATTTAAAAACTCCATGTTTTCTATAATTAGTGGAGTATTACCAAAGAGGGCTAATATCGTAGACATAATTATATTAGCAAGTCCATATGCTCCTAGTCCTATAAGGAAAGCCTTGGGCCATATAGTAGGATTTGTTTTAACGTAGTCCATCTTATGTTTTTCCTTATAGCCCTTGCTTCTTTTTTTGATAAAGAAGTATAAAATAAAAATTTTGATGATTTGAAATAGGGCCATAAGGTAAACAGCCGATAGGTTATAGCCGTTTCTAGCAAATCCCATTAGGGAAAAAACTGCCAAGCCTATCTCTAGGATATAAAATCCCAGGATAAATAATACACTAAAGCCAAGTGCCTTTAGCTTTCTTACTAAGCCATCCATATAGAACTCCTTTTTTTAGAGGGGACTTTTCTTAGGTAGGTTCTTTCCCCTTGGGTACATTTTCTTGGTCTTTTTAACTTTTTTTACTATAATATTAAACCTCTTGTTACCGTCTAGGTCGATCTCATCTATGTGATCAACTTCTCCCCCTAAGACCTTTATGGCGTTTTGAGCTTCTTCTAGCTCTTCGTAGGCCTTGGGTCCCTTGAGGGCAACAAATGTACCCCCTAGCTTTAGAAAGGGTAGGGCGTATTCTGACAATGTCGCCATATTGGCTACAGCCCTTGATACAACTACATCGAAGCCCTCACGCTTGTCCTTGGCATAGTCTTCTGCCCTTACGTGGATGGCTCTTGCCTTATCAAGGTCTAGTTTTTCTATTACTTCATTCATAAATTTAACTTTTTTGTTGACAGAATCGATTAGAGTTAGGTCGAAGTCCTTTTCGATTCTTAGGGGGATACCTGGAAAACCAGGCCCTGCCCCTATATCAAGGACCCTATCCCCTTCATTTATATAATCTATCACAGTAAGGGAGTCCTTGAAGTGTTTTAGCTTAATCTCCTCTATATCAATAATGGCTGTAAGGTTAGTATGGGCATTTACCTCAAGGAGGTAGTCTATATAGGTTTGGTAGGCTTTTTCCTTATCCATCTAATTCTCCAGTCTTTAGTCTAATCATTAAAACATTAATATCAGCAGGGGAAACTCCAGATATCCTAGAAGCTTGGCCAATTGATTCTGGTTTGATGTCGTTTAATTTCTCTGCTGATTCCTTCTTTAGACCCTTTACCTTGTAATAGTCGAAATCCTTAGGCAATTTTTGTTCTTCTAGTTTTTTAAACTTATCTATATCAGCCATTTGCTTTCTGATATAACCCTCGTATTTGATCTCGATTTGAACTTCGATTTGTTGAAACTTTGGTAGGCTTGGTCTTTCTTCATCAAAAACCACTAGGGACTCATAGCTTAGCTCTGGTCTCTTTATAAGGTCGTAGAGGCTCATGGCGTTTTTGAGTGGACTTGAGCCAAGATCTATGAGTTTGGCATTGATATTTTCTTTAGGAGTTAGGACTACTGACTTTAATCTTTCTATTTCTCCATCAATGTTAGCTCTCTTGGCTAGCATTTTTTGATATCTCTCTTCAGTTACTAGTCCAATCTTGTAGGCCCTTTCTGTAAGCCTTTGGTCTGCATTATCTTGGCGCATGGTTAGCCTATACTCACACCTTGAAGTCATCATCCTATAAGGCTCTTCGGTTCCCTTGGTAACAAGGTCATCTATTAGAACTCCTATATAGGCATCTGACCTATCTAATATAAGGGGGTCTTCTCCCTTGATCTTGAGGGCTGCATTTATTCCGGCTATAAGGCCTTGGCCGCCGGCCTCTTCATAGCCTGATGAGCCGTTAATTTGACCTGCAAAGTATAGTCCCTCATAGTCCCTAGATTCTAGAGTCCTATAGAGCCTTCTTGTATCGATCATATCGTATTCGATTGCATAGGCTGGTCTCATGATTTTAACATCTTCGAGGCCTATAATTGTCTTGTAGAAGTCCATTTGAACATCTTGGGGGAGAGATGAGGAAACCCCTTGGATATACATCTCATCAGTTGATAGGGATTCTGGTTCTATAAAGACCTGGTGGATGTCCCTATCTGGAAATCTTACCATCTTATCCTCTATTGAAGGGCAATACCTAGGTCCTACCCCTTTGATGTGGCCCCCATAAATCGGTGACCTATCGAGGTTATCCATGATAATTTCCTTGGTTTCCTTGGTGGTATAGGTGAGGTAGCAATTTTCTTGCTTACGCTCAGAGAAATCTTCCCCTTCATTAAGGAAGGAAAATGGAATTACCTCCTCATCCCCCCTTTGGACTTCGGTCTTCTCGTAGTTGATTGACTTTCTATCAACCCTGGCAGGAGTTCCTGTCTTAAAGCGTCTTAGCTTAAAGCCCATCTCCTCAAGGCAAGCTGACAAATAGGTTGCTGCTTGGAGGCCATGAGGACCAGAGGTCTTCTCATATTCTCCTATAAGGACCTTGCCATTTAGGTAGGTTCCTGTAGCTATAATGACGGCCTTTGTTTCATAGATCGCCCCTTGGACTGTTTCACATGAAACAATCTTTCCGTCCTCGTAGTTTATCTTGTCAACTTCTTGCTCGAAAAGGTCAAGATTTTCTTGGTTTTCTAGGGTCTTTTTCATCTCCTCGTGGTACTTTCTCTTGTCAGCTTGTACCCTAAGGGAATGAACCGCTGGCCCCTTGGAGGTGTTTAGCATCCTAGATTGGATGAAGGTCTTATCGATATTAAGAGCCATCTCTCCACCCAGGGCATCTATCTCCCTTACTATATGTCCCTTGCCAGTTCCCCCGATATTAGGATTACATGGCATATCTGCAATAGCTTCCATAGATGTTGTAAGGACTAGGGTCTTAAGCCCAAGTCTTGCTGTAGCAAGACCCGCCTCACATCCTGCATGGCCTGCTCCTACAACTACTACATCATAGGACCCTGCCCTATATTTATAATTATTTTCCAACGCAAAACTCCTTGAATACTTTATCCATTATCTCATCAGAAACACTCTCTCCAATAATTAGGCCTAGCTTTTCGTAGGCCCTCCTTAGGTCAACCTCACAGGCATCTAGAGGAATCCCCATCTTGATGTCATTTAGGGATGAGCTTAGCTC
Organism: Anaerococcus sp.; assembly: GCA_022780515.1. GTDB lineage: Bacteria > Bacillota > Clostridia > Tissierellales > Peptoniphilaceae > Anaerococcus. Next base: position 16,928 of record JALEUV010000051.1, read on the forward strand.
ATCATGGGCTTCTCTAAGGAGCCTCTCATGACGGGTATTGGTTATAATAACTGACTCCCTATTAAGCTCCTTGGTATCAAACATGGTTGTAATCTCTTTTTCAAGGTCCTCTATGCCTTCTTCCTTGATCATAGAAGTCCTTATAACTGGAAATTTATTTCCAAACACCCCTTGGTCAAATTTTGTCTCAAGATCACTCTTATTTATGATAACTATGGCATTTTTCCCTTGGATAAGGTCTAATATCTTCTCATCTTCCTTGTCAAAATCCCTTGATGAGTCAAAGATAGCTATGACAAGATCAGAGTTTTCTATAAGCTCGATTGACTTATCTACTCCTATCTTTTCGACTAGGTCCTCTGTATCACGGATGCCTGCTGTATCATTTATCTTTAGGGTGAAGTTTCCGATGTTTATATACTCTGTTATAAGGTCACGGGTCGTCCCTGGTATGTCTGTAACTATGGCGCGATTTTCATCGAGGAGGGAATTTAAGAGGGAGGACTTGCCTACATTTGGCTTACCTACAATAGATGTATTGATCCCATCCTTTACAATCTTGCCCTTATTTGATGTCCTAAGGAGCCTATCTATTTGGTCCTTGGCCCTTTCCATAAAGGAAATTATTTCATCAGGGGCTAGGTCTTCACCATCTTCTGTAAAGTTTATAGAATACTCTACCCTAGATAAGGCTTCTAGGAGCTCCTTTCTGATTGAGTCGATCTTTCTTCGTAAGGACCCCTTTAATTGGTTAATCCCTTCCTTTTGGCTAAGTTCATTACTAGCGTTTATAATATCCAAGACTGCCTCTGCTTGGGAGAGGTCTATTCTACCATTAAGAAAGGCCCTCTTGGTAAATTCTCCCCTCTCGGCAAGGTCGCAACCTAGGTCTAATAATAAATTTAGAATTTTCTTGACTGATACAAAGGATCCGTGGCAATTTATCTCGCACACATCTTCCCTGGTGTAGGTGTAGGGACCCTTCATGAAGTTAACCATTACTTCATCTACTACGTCTCCATCGAGGTCTACTATATTGCCATAAACCATCCTTCTATTGTCCTTGTCTTTATCGATTGAAGCTCCCTTGATTGACTTAAAAATCTTATTAATAATCTCAAGAGACCTTGGTCCACTCATCCTAACAATGGATATCCCACCAGTCCCGGATGGAGTAGAAATTGCTGCAATTGTCCTAGTTTCCATATATACTCCTTAGTATGATAAAAAATATCCACTACTTTGACTAGTGGTCTGTAACATAAGAATTATAATAGAAAATCCTTATTTGTCAACATTTATATAAATTTATGGGATTTATAATAATAAAAACGATAGGTTCTTTAATTCCTTACAGGGATTTCTAAACCTATAATAATCAAAGATAAAAATATTTAGGGGAAAATTTTTCCTAGACTTAGCTATCTTATGCCCTTAGAGGGCAATATTTTTTCTTTTGTTAAGAAAATTTTACAATTGCCAACTTTATATATGCTAACTTTTATGATATATTAATAGAAGAACTATTATTAGGAGGAAATATGCAGTTAGCATCGTTAGGTTCTTTACAATGGAACTACATAGTCGGAGGTCTTGCCATATTCTTGTATGGTATATCTCTGATGGGAAATGCTCTAACAAATTTTGCAGGTCCCAAACTTAGAAAGTATGTCGAAAAGTATACTTCAAATCCCATAATGGGAGTCTTGGTCGGTGTAATTATAACCGGTCTTATCCAATCATCATCTGCTACTACAGTTATTACAATTTCGTTTATTAGGGCAGGTGTTATGAGTCTTGAGCAAGCCATAGGAGTTATCCTAGGTGCAAACCTAGGTACAACTGTAACAGCTATTTTGATAGGCTTTAATTTGGAATATCTTTCATATTTTATTATTTTCATAGGTGTTATTTTATTTACCTTCTCCTCTAAGAGAAAAAATAAGTCCTTCGGTGAAATCCTAATAGGTTTCGGTCTATTATTTATAGGACTTGAAATGATGGGATCAAGCCTAGCAGAACTTAAGAATATCGAAAGCTTTGATAAATTTGTTGCCAACATGGCCAAAAACCCAATATTTGCAGTATTGACAGGTGCCTTACTCACTGCCATTATCCAATCATCATCTGCCTTTATAGGAATAACCCAATCCCTATATGCATCAGGTGCTATTGATATAAATGTGGCATTAGGACTTATGTTTGGTGCCAATATCGGTACATGTATAACAGCAGTCTTAGCATCAGTTGGTGGATCCCTATCAGCAAAAAGAGCATCAGTATTCCACATTATATTTAATGTATCTGTCTCAATAGTATTCTTGATACTCCTAGAGCCATACAAGAATATAATCCTCACCGTAGCAGATGCCATAGGTGCCAATAAGTTAATGATTATAGCCTTGGGTCACTTTGCCTATAACTTTATAGGAGTTTTGATCTTCCTACCACTTAATAATATAGTAGCTAAGTTACTTAGCAAGCTTATACCTGGAAAGGAAAGCTTGTTTTTAGACTTGCCAGATATTGAGCTTGATGAAAACTTGATAACTAAATTCCCATCAGGTGCAATTGACCAAGTAAAGCAGGCCATCTGGCAAGAAGCTAATGTAGCCCTTGAAACAATCAAGCAAGGTAAAAAATTCTTAGTGGACAAGGATAAAAATGCCCTAGCCAACCTCCAGCAAGCAGAAGAAATAGTAAATGATATAGATACCAAGGTTCAATCCTACCTACTAAAACTTGGTAAGAACACTCCTTCTACAGAAATAGAAGGCGAGGTACAAAACCTTCTACAAATCCAAATAAATGTAGAGAGGATATCAGACCTAGGTCAAAACCTTGGCGAGTATTTTGAAGAAGTTAATGAATCAGATAACCCTTACCATGGCGAAGCCCTAGCTGACCTTGTAGAAATGTACAATATGGTAATAAATAACTTCATAAGAAGTATAGAAATCTTCAAAAACCAAAGTCAAAGTGAATTTAGAAAGCTTACTGAAGATGAAGGTGCCCTTGACCTTATGGAATCAACCCTAAGAAAGCACCACTACAAGAGACTTCAAAAAAACGAAAATATAAGAAATATGGCTACCTATGTCTTCAATGATATAATATCAACCATGGAAAGAATGGGTGACCACGCCTATAATATAGGCCGTATCACAACCAACCCTGTAAAAATTCATAAAGAGCCTCATGGCAAGTTTGATGACTAAAATTGGGTATTTGAAAAGCTTGGAGTAAAATCCAAGCTTCTTTTTTATATATTATATTATTCTACATAATCAACTACAACGTATCTCTTAGGTTCGCTACCCTCAGAGTGGCTAGCTACGTTCTTATGCTTAGATACTTCCTCGTGGGCAAGTCTTCTCTCATAAGAATTCATATACCTTAGATTCCATGGTTTCTTGCTTCTTTGAACCTTAATTGCA
>JALEUV010000071.1 GCA_022780515.1 Anaerococcus sp.
TCCTACTTCGCCCTTGGCTTCTTTGAAGTTCTTACCATTTTCTAAAGTAATAAGTCTAGCAAGCTCGTCAGTGTGTTCAACTAAAAGTTGTTGTAATTTAAAAAGTATCTTTTGTCTTTTTAAAACTGATGTTTTACCCCATGTTTTAAATGTACTAGCTGCATTTTCGATTGCATCTTTTGTCTCTTCTCTTGTTGAAAGCGGACATTTGGCAATTACTTCACCATCACCTGGGTTATACACATCTTCAAACTCTTTTGTTTTAGATTCAATCCACTCGCCGTTTACATAGTTTTTAATTAATCTCATTATTCTACATCCTTTCTATCTAGAATCCATTCATGATCTTTCTCATTGTGGAACTTCCATTCCTTGTTTGGACCTGCCATTACATTTAGATAATATGAATTGTATCCGTAAGGAACAGCTACCGGATGGTATCCTCTAGGAACCATAACAGCATCCTTATTGTATACACTCATAGTTTCATCTAACACTCTATCATCTGTATAAACTCTTTGGAAAACAAATCCTTGTTCCTTATCCATCTCATGATAATAAATCTCTTCAAGGAATGTTTCATTTTCACTTGCTGTATCATGTTTGTGTGGTGGGTATGAAGACCAGTTCGCCTCATCTGTATATACTTCTACAACTATAAGCTTGTCAGAAATATCTGATGAGTCTGGAAGAATATTATTTACAAGTCTTTTATTCATTCCCTTTCCTCTTCTTTCAGTTGTGTTATCACTCGCTTTAATTAATTGTGATTTCATAACCTTATCAGTTACTGCATATGAGATAATAACTCTTGCCTTAGAATCAGATGTAATCTCATAAGAATCTTTATTTGTAACATAAACTGAATCGGTAGGATTTCTATCGAAGTTGTTTTCTCTTCTCCCTAAGTCCTTGTATTCGTTTTCCCCAACTTTAACATTAGCTTTACCACATATAACTGTGACGCAAGCTTCCATCCCCTCTAAACTTTCTTTATATTCGGATTTTTCATTTAGCTCTAGGGCTCTTAGTCCGATGTAGTTTAAAATTGATTTTTTAGGCTCTATATTTTGAAGTAATTTGTAATTACCTAATTCAATATTTAAACATTCTCTTTTTAAACTAGCCAAAAAATACTCCTCCCATTCAAAACGATCATCAATTTGATTAACTTTATCATTTATAGTTCAATTATATGATTGTTTTGATAATATGTCAAGAGAAAAAAAACATTTTTTTGATAAATTTACTTTTAAAAGTTATAATATTATCAAAAGAGTATAAAAACGGAGAAATATAATGAATAACGATAGAATTTCAAATATGGGTAACTACATAATTAATCAAGGAGAAGTTACTACAGAAGAGTTATCCGAAAAATTTAATGTTTCGATAGTAACAGTAAGGCGCGATCTTAAGAAGTTAGAAGAAGATAATATAATAACCAAAATATACGGAGGAGCTAAAGCCAAGTCCGATAAACTCAAAAGTTTTGAACAAAGAGAAAGATTAAATAAAAATGAAAAAGCTCATATAATAAATTTAGCCAAAGATTTAATTAAAAATGGTGATAGAATATTCATAGATTCTGGTACAACAGTAGAAAATTTATTAAATGATTTAGATAAAGATATACAATTAACTGTATTTACCAACAACTTATCTATTATTAAGAAAGCTGCATCTATGGATAATGTGAACTTATTTGTAGTAGGTAATTACTATAACCATACAAGTAACTCTTTTACTTATTGGGGAAGGTCTCCTGCTATTAGAGATTTTAATATTGATAAGGCATTTATGTGTACTTCTGGTCTTACTATTAAGGATGGGCTGACAAATAAAAACCCAATTGAACAAGAAATCAAAAGCATGGTTTGCTCAATTGTTGACTATATATACTTATTAGTTGATGATTCAAAAATTGGTATTAGCTCACTTATGACCTACGCTAAATTAGAAGATGTGGATACTTTAGTTACAAATAAAAGGCCATCAGATGACTATATAGAATTTCTTGACAAAAACGAAATAAATCTTAAATACTAAAATAAACACTCTCTTTACAATTAAGGGAGTGTTTATTCTTGCTTATAATTCTATTTTTCTACCATCAACTCATACAAGTGAGTATAAAATGGTTTTGATTTGAAGACTTCTGCAACTAGATAGGCTATTAGACTTACTACTGCTAGGTAGAGAAGGTAGTTAAATATGCCCCCACTCATCTCAAAGACTAGAATTACTGCTGTTATAGGGGCTCTCACTATGGCTGAGAAGTGCCCTCCCATGGCAAGCATGGCAAAGAGCAAGATAGAAGATGAGTCGATTATGCCTAGGTTATTGAGTAGGACTCCGAAGGCGTTCCCTAGTATGGATCCAAGTACTATTAGTGGCACAAGGCTTCCTCCAGGGATAGATCCCCCAAAGGCAAGACATAGGAGTAAGATCTTAACTACATACAAAATCACCAACTGGCTTATACTTTTATTTTCCCCTATAGGAAGATAGATAAATTCTTCTCCTGATGCAAACAAGTTGATATCCATTATAAGAACTATGCCAGTTATTACAAAAATGCTTATATATTTTATATAGGGATTTATTTTTATTTTCTTATAGATAGCCTTAGATCCTATAACAAGCTTGTTAAATAGGACTCCTGATAGTCCACACAAGACTCCTAGAAGCATTATATAGATTATCATAGAAGGCTCTATGTCCTTTATAAGTGGGAGACTTTTTAGAGCTGGCAAGTTTCCAAAGAAGAAGTTAGACACAAGAATAGATGAAAATATAGTTATGGATGAAGCTAGGAAGGTCTTCCTGTCAGTCTTGTGAAATATTTCTTCTACTGTAAACAAAATTCCTGCTAGGGGAGCATTGAAAGCTACAGCTATACCTGCTCCAGCAGCAGCCCCTATAAAATTCGCCCTGTCTTCCTTACTCTTACTTAGCTTGTGGCCTATATCTCCTATGAGTCCTCCTATTTGAACCGAAGGGCCCTCCCTACCCAAGGTTAAACCTGAGCCAATTGCAAGGGTTGATGTCACAAACTTTTCCATCAAGGTTCTAGAAGAACTCACCTCAATCTTATTATCAAGCATACCATAAATAATAGGGATACCGGAGCCCTCTATATTAGAATTTCTCTTGGCCAAGTAATAAATCAAAGTGCCTATTAGTACCAAGAGAATAATTACGCCTAGGCTTAGCAAGATATTATCATGGGCCTTAACGATAAATCCCTTCATAAAGTCTGATACCAATCCAATAGCTCTTTTGAAAAGTCCTATTATAAGCCCACAGGCTATACCTATCAATACATAAACTGAGAGGATTCTAAATGATATGTTGTCATAAAAAATTTTACTATTATCTTTTTTCATAATCCTTCCTTTATCCTTTAATTATAGCAAAAATATCTAAATTTGTTAATTTTAATAGGCGATTTTATTAAATCTTAAACAGTTTTTGTGATAAATTTGTAATATACTAAAATGATAATACAATGTATATATAACTATGATAAGAAAGAAAGGAATTATATGAAAAAGAAGAGAGACACAGTAGTGCCTAATAATAAAAGTGAACTTAGAGAATTTACACCTCTTGCTATTATTCTTGGTATTTTACTATCAGTTCTTTTTGGTGCAGCTAATGCCTATCTAGGACTACGTGTGGGTCTTACTATCTCAGCTTCAATACCTGCAGCTGTAATATCTATGGGTATTGTAAGAATTGTTTTAAAAAGAGACTCTATCCTTGAAAATAACCTGGTCCAAACAATTGGATCGGCAGGTGAATCTCTAGCAGCAGGAGCTATCTTTACCCTACCCGCTGCCTTCTTATGGGAGAGCGAATGGGGAGAAGCAGGACATATTTCATTTTTAAATATCTTCCTCCTTACCCTAGTTGGGGGTATCCTTGGAGTGGTATTTATGATCCCACTAAGAAGGGCCCTGATAGTAAAGGAAGATGGCATCTTGCCTTATCCAGAAGGTCAAGCCTGTGCAGAAGTACTCATATCAGGAGAAGAAGGCGGAGCCAAGGCCTCTACAGTATTTAAGGCATTAGGTCTATCAGCCGTATACAAGTTTTTCTCCAATGGACTCAAGGTCTTCCCTGAAGGAATTAGCTTTAATATAAATAGCAAGGTCTTTGGGGGAACTGCCTTCGGTATGGATGCCCTACCAGCCCTCATGGGTGTTGGCTATATAGTTGGACCAAAAATATCAGCCTTCATGCTATCAGGAGGTATCTTGGCTTGGTTTGTCCTAATGCCCCTCCTAAATATGATAGGGGGAGCAGAAATAGCTGCCATGACACCTAATGATGTTTGGGGTAACTACATTAGATATATCGGAGCAGGTGCTGTTGCAACTGGTGGTATCCTATCCCTAATCAAGTCCTTACCAATGATCTTATCATCTTTCAAAGAATCAATGATATCCTTAAAAAATAGGGACAAGGCCAAGGAAGTAGATAGACTAGATACAGATATATCAGGAAAACTATCAATAGTCCTCCTAGTTATATCAGTTATCCTAATCTTCCTCCTCCCATCAGTACCAGTTGGAATCGTAGGAGCCTTGATAATAGTCGTATTCGGCTTCTTCTTTGCTACAGTATCTAGTAGGATGGTTGGTATCATAGGATCAAGTAACAACCCAGTAAGTGGTATGTCAATAGCTACCCTTCTTATAGCAACCCTAATCCTAAAGGCTACTGGCAATACAGGCCATTCTGGCATGCTCGCAGCTATCTCCATAGGAACTATAGTCTGCATCATAGCAGCCATAGCAGGAGATGCCTCCCAAGACCTAAAGACAGGCTATATAGTAGGAGCTACTCCAAAATATCAACAAATAGGAGAGCTAATAGGAGCTGCAGCAGCCGCCCTTGCTATAGGTGGTGTCCTCTGGCTCCTCAACACAACCTGGGGCTTTGGTGGAGAAGAACTACCAGCACCCCAAGCTACCTTGATGAAACTAATAGTAGAGGGAGTAATGGATGGTAACCTACCTTGGAACCTAGTAATCATAGGAGCCTTCGTAGCCATCATGGCTGAGCTTGTAGGAGTATCAGTCCTACCATTTGCCATAGGCCTCTATCTACCACTATCTACATCAACAGGTATCATGGTCGGTGGAATTATTAGACTAATAATTGATAAAGTTAAAAACAAATCAGCTGCAGAAAAAGAAGCCGCTACAACATCCGGTACCCTCTTTTCAGCAGGCCTTATAGCAGGTGAAGGACTAATGGGTATTATCCTCGCAGTCTTTGCCCTAATCCCAATAGGAGCAAGCACCCTCGCTGATACAATCGACCTAAGTGGATCTACACCACTTAGTCAAATAGCGACACTAGTAATCTACCTATTACTAGCCCTCTACCTCCTAAGGGTAATCTTCAAAAACTTTAGCAAAAAAAATAAGTGAAACTCGATATAAAACAAATCCCAGTAAGAAATACAGAATCTTACTTTGATAAAGAAAAAAATATCTACGTACTTAAAATGTACCATAAGGGGCTAAATCACAAAATCGCTCAAAAATTCTTCGATAAACCCAAATACTCAAGGATCTCCCTAGACCAACTAGGGAGCCTGGTTTGGGAAAATATTGACGGAACAAATACCATAGAAGATATAGCAGAAATTATCGATCAAAAATACGGCGAAGCAGCTGACCCCCTCTACAAAAGACTATTTAAGTACCTAATACTATTAGAAAAAAACAAATTCATAGTTATAAAAAAAGACTAAAAAAGATGCTCATCAACAGGGCATCTCTTTTTTATATTTACTTATTATACTTAGTAAGCTTGCCAGATTCCATAAAATAAAACTCATCGCACAAGTAATCTAGGATCTGACTTTCGTGGCTAGATAAAAGGATAGTCTTCCCCTTGGCCTTCTCTTCCTTAATTATCTCAACTAATGCCTCAACCCCCTTCTTATCAAGGGCTATGGTAGGCTCATCAAAAATCAAGATATTAGGGTCTTCTAGGATAACATTAGCAAGTCCTAGTCTTTGTTTCATACCCAAAGAATAAGCCTTGTAGGCCTTATCCTTAGCCTCATAAAGGCCCACCTTCTTTAGAACCTCATTAATCCTATCCCTCCCAGCAATCTTACGAATAGATGCTATCATAGCGAGATTATCAAAACCAGACAAATCTTCAATAAAGGAAGGATTTTCCAACAACAAACCTATATCATTATAAATATGGTTACCATCAACCATAACTTCATCTATCTGTATACTTCCAGAATCAAGCCTAATAAAGCCACATATAGCCCTAAAAAGCATAGTCTTTCCTGAACCATTCTCTCCCTCAAAAGCATAAGTCTTCCCATCTTCCAAATCAAGACTTATATTATCCAAAACTTGCTTACCTGCAATATTCTTACTAGCATTAGTAACCTTAATCATTTCTTCCTCCCATAATAGTCATAATACTTAGGTGAAAAATAAGCTAATAGACAAAATATGATACTATATACTACTATAACTATCATATTAAGTCCTAGACTAAAAGTTCCACCATAAAAATCTTGCTTCATAACCAAAGACCCTTGTCCCAATATAAAGGGCAAATTAGTAAGCATGGCTAAGGCGAGGTTTCCCATAAAAACAAAGAGAGCTAGCCTAAAGCCTGTAAAAAGCGCAATAAGCAAGGTAAAATTTGTAAGCAAGATATTTTCCATAGTATAAAAAATACCGACCCTAATAAAACCTACCATAAGCATAGAATTCTTCTCCCCTACTAGACTCACATATAAACATAGGAAAGAAAAAAAGAAAAATCCAATACAAGCATTGACAAGAGAAGCAGCTAGGAACTTGTTTGCAAAATACTCCCTCTTTGAGTGAAACTTGCCAATATTATATGAACCCATATTCAAATTATCCCTATACAAAATCTCACTAATAGCAAAGCTAGGCAAGAAATGTATTACCAAGAATCCTATGGGAAAGGCAAAATTCTTAAAATCAATAAAATTCCCATTGTCCTTAAATATTGAATCAAACAAGGTCTCCAAGGGACTCCTAGTATCAAAAGACCCATAAGACAAGAGGATAGTCAGGAGGAGAAAAATCCCCAAAAATACAAAATACTTCCTCCCCCTCCTAATCAAAATCTCTATATCCCTATCCAATGACCTCATAGCACTTCCCTATCCTTCTTTATCACAAAGAAATATACTAGGGGTATGACTAATAAAATAATAGGATAAATAAAAGAAGTAATTGTTACATTTGATAAAAATCCACCTAGTAATTCAAAAATACTCTTATAACTCTCAAATAATCCAACTTTATCTCTCACTATAGATATGATAAGAGTTACAATTATATCTAAAATAAAGACTCCTCCTAATCCTATATATCTTGATTTAGATATTTCATTTAAAAACATAGCGAATGACGCAATTACTCCTCCTATAAAAAATAATCTTAGTAAAATTACCAAATAAAATAGTATTGGACTATCTATTAATAAATCAATAAGAAATAAGTTATTTACCAAACTTGTATTATAATAATAAATTGCAAATGTAGGTCTAATCATTAACCAAATAAGTAAATTAATAAATATTACAACTGATACCATAAATCCTCCATAAAAAAAGTTTATGAAGAATCTGCTCTTTATATATTTACTTTTTGGAACTTTTAGGAGATAAATCTTATCAATTCCACTTTCTTTATCTTCTAAAAAACAATCTGACATTGGTAAAGCAGCAAGAATAAAAGCCATAAATATAAATGCGATATATCCTTTATCTAAAGATCCGTTTCCCATTATTGTTTCAAGATATGCTGATTGTAGAATTAATTTGTCTGTTATTATAGGAAATTTTGCCCTTGGTAATACATCCAAAGCATTCACAAAAAATATTATAAATATCAAAAGATAAAATCTTTTTCGTTTCAATACCCTATAAAAACTTTCTCTAATCATATATATCTCCTAAATCAATAGATTCGTAATAAAGATAGCCACCATCAAATTTCTTCTTGTATTTATCCCTATATAAGTTCGGATTAATTAATAAAGTATTATTATAATCTCCTTCATCTTCTAATAAATAATATATATCTATCTCTTTTTCGCTATTTTGACCTATATCTAGATCATTAATTTTATATGCTGGTTTGAATTTATTATTTTCCCCTTCAATTTCTATAATATTTTGCGCTATTGATGATGAAAAATTTTGATATAGCTTAGGAAGCAACCCATCTTTACCTATATTTATATCTTTATCTTTGCTTTTAAATAGATATTTTACTAAAAGATAATTATCCGAATCTTGCTTTTTAATTTCACATTCCTTAACTTTAACAGATGCAAGTCCTAAATCAACCTCTTCATTAGTCTTATAAGATTTTATAGAGACATCATTAGGATATGGACTATTAATTCTCGTATAGAAAAATAAAAATCCGAGAACTAATAAAAGAATACCAACCACTCCACTTATTTTTTTTAACATATTAACTCCATTATTAATTGACTACTAAATTATATTATAAAATATTATTTTTTACTCACATCAGTTCACTAAATCGAATGTTTTTACATCCAAACTCCCCTGAAATTTCAATCAAAATAATTGGAATACAATCAATATTATAAATTTATTCGACTATTACCATCCACAAGACCAAGAATCAGGAGACCAGTAACCGTCTGCTTTTAATGTTGAGAATAATGAATGTTTTTGTCCATGTACTCTTACGCTTCTATATCCATCTTCATATATATTAGAAGAAATACAATATTTACCAACCGTACTTATATATGATATAGGTGTATATGAACTTGGCTTTTTACTTCCAGTTATGGCTCTTACTCTCAAAACATCACCGCTTTGAAAATTATCAACGTAAAAATACACTGGCGATTGATCTTGTTTTGATCTAGATTCTGTATATAAATTTTTATTAATTCTTCCAAAGTTAAATGACCATGATGTATCTGAAGTATTCGCTGCTATTGCACTCACCATATTAGCTAATAAAAAGGTAACCATTAAAGCTGCTATAAGATTTTTGATTTTTTTCATAATTTTCTCCTTATTGTATTGCCAGTTCGTGTGAAATTCTTCCTTTTATTTAATTATCTAACGTTTTTTTTAACTTGTCAATATGGGATTTAAATATTTTATCTTGATAAATTATATTAGTTAGTTGGCATAGATTGGTCTTTTATACCTTCCATAGAAGTAACTTCTTCCATATCCTTTGTCATATCCTTGTAGGAATTAAATACCTTATCTAAATCGATTTCCTTATGGCTGAGTTTTGTATATATCTTTTGACCTGCACTCATATTGCTTTTTTCTAGCAAAATATTCTCTTTGTCAAATTTCATAGATGTACTGTTATCAAATTCTATTAGAGTTTCTCCCTTTTTCTCACTTATATCTGATATATTGGAATATTCTATTTCTTCATTAAGCAAGAAAGGATCAGGGTATTTCATCTTACTTTCACTTATTATCTCAGGTAGATTTTCTAGAGTTCTTTTATAGAATTTATTATTTACAAGGTCTATGTAGTATACTTCCTTTCCCTCAAACAAGTCGACTCTTTCTACTGGATCGTTGGGATTGTAGGTATTTTTACTATAGGTCATAGACTTATCGTCCCACTGGGCTTTCATATTGGTGGTTATCAAATTGTCTTCTGAGTCATAGGTGGCATAGTATAGGGCTTCTTCTACTTTTAGAGAGCATATATCATCAACTACATCCCTATACTCTTTACTTAGCTTATTTATGTTTTCTTCTATCCTTTTATCTTCTTCATTGCTTGTACCATGGCAGGATGAAAGTATGAGCAATGACATGGCAGCTAGGAAAGTTTTTCTTAATTTTTTGGTCATGGTAGTCTCCTTTATCCTTATAGGCTTCTTTTATCTCCTCCTTATACTTCAATTATAAAATGCTTTTATATTTTGTCAATATTTATTTTAAATATTTTAAATTGTTAGATAGATATATTTATCTATCGGGGAAGTATTTCTTATGATATTTATATAAGACTTAATTATATTAATTCTTTTCTTGGTTTGTTTAGTAAGCCTACTACTGACTGTTATGTATATTTATTTCTCCAAGTATATATTGCTTAAGAAACATCTAATTTTTCTGATATTTTTTTATTGATAATCCTTTTAAATATAAGATAATTGATTTTAGTCTTAGATATTCCATTTTATGATTTGTATTTTTCTTTCAATTTTAAATTGCTCTATTTGATTAAATATTTCTTGAGTATTATAATATTGTTTATTCTATTTTTTATGTGTTTGATTGGTAATTAGTATGAATTTATTATTGCTTTGATGTAATTTTATGAACTATTTAAAAACTTAATTATTTAAAACTAAATATCTGAATTTAAAAATTTAGATGATGCCTGGATTATATCAACTTATTCCAGGCATCATCATTTAGCTTATATAAGAATCTATTTATTTTTCTTTTTTCTGCTTGCAAATAAAGAACTTATTGCGCCAGTTAATACACCTATTACTCCTGTAATAGAATCTACTCCAGTCTTAGGATTTGTATTTTGCTTGCTTTTTCTGTTTACTTTACTAACCTTAACTCCTACTTTATCTTCATTATTTGAAGATCTTGAATCTAGTTCCTTCTGATCTGTTACTATTTCGTCTTCATCAGTGATACCGTCGTTATCATCATCCACATCAATTAAATCTACTTTTCTGTCCCCGTCCGTGTCAAGTTCTTCCATTGGTTCCTCAGGATCGTCTTTTACGTTAGGATCTTCCGGTTCACCAGGTTCGTCTTTTATGTTAGGATCTTCCGGTTCACCAGGTTCCTCTTTTATGTTAGGGTCTTCTGGTTCACCAGGTTCGTATTTTATGTTAGGGTCTTCCGATTCACCAGGTTCGTCTTTTACTTTAGGGTCTTCCGGTTCACCAGGTTCCTCTTTTATGTTAGGGTCTTCTGTTTGTCTTATCAATAAATTATCAAGCATAAAATCTTTATATGATCTGAAATTAGCTTCATTTCCACTTGTTCCCATATCATCTGAAGGAATATCCGTTGATAAGATGCCTACCCAAGATTTGCCACTATCGCTGCCTTTAATTAGGAATGTAACTCTTTTTGAGCTTTCTTCTTTGTTTTCCTGCCAAGTTTTATCCAATTTATGAACAGTTAAATCGGAAATGTTTGAGTATTCCCCGTCTCCAACAACAAAAGCATAAGTTCCGTCACTTCCAGATGCATAATCAAATGATACTTCGTAGGTTTTTCCAGGTTCAAATCTGAAATTTTGAGGAATTGTTTGATAAACTAAACTATTTCCTTCGGTTAGACCGTTTGTTTTCAATGACCAATTTCCATCTATAACATCATCTATAACTTTTCCGTTCCATCCACTTTGTGTATAAGGTTCGTGTTTTTCAGCTAAGTGAGTTCTATTATCCGTTACGTCTTCAACAGGTCCTATTACAAAAGGAAATATTCCTTGTCCGACATTTTCAAAGTCTTGGAATAGATAGCCTTCTTTAATATCGTGATTATCTTCATACATAGTGGATGTATTCTCAAATACTCTTAGGTCATCAAAATATGTTGCTCCTTTACCTGGATCTCTTCTAAGAGTTACACTTATATTCTCAGGATTATCACCTGTTGTAAAATATACATACATATTTTGGAAATATGAGCTATCATCTACAGTTGCAGATTTTTGAAGGGTATTGTGGGCATTAGCCTGTACATAGTTCTTAGCAATTGATTTTTCCGTATAATTTGAATAGGTTTTATCACCGTCTTTAACTTCTATAAACGCATTAGCATCCGATCTGTTATCAACACCTACATAAATCGCATATTGTGTATTTTGCTTTAATCCTGTGATTTTTTGTGTAAGTGATACTTCTTGTTCGTTATCTTGAATCCTTAAAATAGGGTTAGCACCTTGAGATAAAACAACTTGAGCCTTATCTTTATCTCCTTCTATTTCCCAATGATCTAGTGATTTTGAATTAAATCCTACATCGTAGATGCCCATTCCTTCAGACCACTTTATATCTTCATTTTCAGGCTTTTCCTTGTATATAACATAACCTACTCCTGGTTTAGAGTCAAGAGTTATTTTTCCATCTTTTATTTCAACAATTTTTTCGTTTGTCTTTCCTAAATCAGTCAACTCGTAAACGTAAACTTCACCATTCCATCCATCTAGAACTTCCCAAACAGTTTGACCACCATCAGGATTGAAGTGATATAGTTTTTCAACATTTCCATCTTCCCAAGGAAGTAAATACTTACCCTCATCGAATACAACCTTTTTATTTAATTTCATAATCCTTTGAGAGTAACCGTTGTCATTTATGTCATTAGATTTTCTATCGATAATTAATTCATCATAGGAACTATCATCATTATACTTCCTTAATTTTATTTCCATTTCAGGAATCCGTGTATAGGATTCTCCATTATCATTCATTTTTATAGGATCTCCATTAATCCACTCATAAACTTGATAATGTTGTATAAATTTGGTAGGCAGATTTGTTCTAAATATATTGTCAATAAATCCTGCCCAGTCATTTCTGCCTTGCCAACCCTCAAAGTCGATCATATCGTATCCACCTAGAAGTGGATTAATAGCAGCTCCTCCATAGGCTGGATAGTTTCCAATCCATGAATCTTTTTGATGATTTCTAATGAATCTAACTATATTTGAATTTATACCCTTTAATGAATAACCTCCGTAAGTTAAGTCCGCTGCCCAGTGTTGAAATGTTGAATCATATTCTCCTGCATAGCCCCATTCAAAGGCTGTTCTCCAGCCCAAATCATTTAATTCTTTAGCTAATTGATGTGTTGTCCAAGCGCTATTGTCTCCTGACTGACCGTTGCCCCATACATCTACATATACGAAATCTAAGTTATCTCCAACTATTTCTTTTAAATCATTAAATCTATCAAAACGCCCATATGCCAAGTCGTATAAAGCATTTATATTTATACCTTGGTCAAGCCAATTCCAACCATATTTGAAATTACCATTATTATCTTTCATTAATCTGTCAACTTCAAAATATTTACTTTCAGGATACGTTTCTGAAGCATTAACATGGATACCTATTCTTGCTCCATATTTACTAGCTAATTCCAATAATTTATTAAAATCTTCAACTCCACCCATTCTTTTGCCAATGTCGGCATAATTTAAATGACCAGAATCATGGCCTTCTGAACCATATCCCTTAAGTAGAACCATTTGACCTAGTCCGTCAGTATTCAAATAAACTTTCTTTATTCCATCTAAAGTTGTTAAGAAAGGATTTTGTGCTTGGGAGCCGAAATTCATAGATATTCTTTGACCTACAAGATCCTTCACATATTCTGATCCTTTAGGATTATTCATGATATCTCTATATGCTATAGCTCCGTCTTGCCAATCTATATTTTCGTCGTTATTTAAATCATTAGCTATTACAACCTTAGATGATGGTTTATCCCAAGTTCTTTCATCGAATACCTTGTAAGAACCATCTCCATTTTTAAATGCAAGCTGATATAGGAAGGCAGATGAGCTTATCCCTAAATAATTTGTATCTCCATAAGTTTTCTTATTTATACTTAATCTGGTGTAATCATTTGCGCCTCCACCTGTATAATATTGAGAATTTGACCGTACAGCTGCTACAAGATTACTATCTGATACGAATCCATACATATAACCTTTAGCATTAGGATTTATATCTTCCATAGGATTTGTAACATCTATATGGACATCTCCATTCACATGAGTGTTTACGCTCATTCTTGCACCGTCAAATTTAGATTTTTCATCATCACTTGAAACAGAAGCCAAGAAATTATCACCAAAATCTATAAAGCTAATCAATTTTAGAGGATTGTCAATTATATCTCCTCCGTCTATATTATAGTTATTAATTATGTCTACAATATCGAAATGCAATTGATTTTCAAGGATTTTCATTCTTACATCTAAAACGGCGTTAATGAAATGTTCTTCATCTTTAACTTCTAGTATATACTTTGCTTCATTAGGTGCAATCTTTTCGTAAGTTACGTCAGGTTTTACGTCAATACCGTTTATTTGAAGTGTATCGGTAAAGTTAACATTGGCACTAAATTTTTGCCCTTCATAATAATATTCTTTAACTCTAGGGAAAACAGTATCTATTACTGCAGTCATTTCTTCAGATGCAATAGTGCCATAAACAGCTTTTGAATCATCTACGGGATCTGAGTGTTCTGGAATTATTTCTTCTTCCTCTATATTTTCTTGGTTATCTGTCTTTACTAAGATTTTTGTTTTCTCATCTCCATAAGTACCTAATTTTAATAAGACGGATCTATTATTTATTAAACTACTGTATACATTAGAAGGAATTACAGTAGTATCAAATACATTATTTCCGTTATTGGTAGCATTTAATTGACCATCTTTTTTTATAGAAATGGATAATTGGTTTTCTTCACCTCTTTTAGGTGCAGCAACTCTCGCTCCTTTATAGTATTCTCCCTTTCCATCGAGTTTATATTCCCAAAACCAACCGCCTCTATCATAGCCTACAAAGATATTATTAGAATTATCTTCATGATATAGGAATACGCCAAATCTTGAACTTCCTTCTTCTGAATCGTCAATAAAATCAATATTTACAGTTGTATTTCCAGATTCGTCCGTTTCAAGGCCATTCTTCTTGTAATTTGCCGTATTGTTTGCATTATCATTATTTAGAGTTGATTCTAATTCATTATAACGCTTTCCATCTCTTACAGTTTCTTTCGGATCTAATCCTTCTTCTGAAACCTTTTCCCGCTCTATAACGTTAGAAGCTTCTTCTTTGGAAATATCGCCTTCAGTTTCTTTTTCGTCAATTTCTGCTTTAATTCTGGTAGTTTCTGAATCTTGTGATTCATCTCTTATTTGAGTTCCTATTTCATTATTTGCAGGCGATTCATCATCCGATTCTTCTGATTCAGATTCTTTTTCTTCTTCTTGACTTGGGACGTTTGGTGTCTCACTTTTTTCTTTATTAGCGCCTATTATTTCCTTAACAGTTGCATCAAATACTATATCATTTTCAAAAACGTTTTCTTTCGCCTTATATTCAACCACATCTGCAGCGTCAGCTTCATTAGTAGCTACTGCAAATACAGATACACCGATAACACAGGCTAACAGTTTTTTAGATATTATATTGTTTCTCAATTTCTACCTCCATTAAATATTAGATATTCTTACTAAGAGTATACCCTTTTTTTCTAATTTCTATAGTATTTTAAAAAATTTTTAAATATAAAAGTTGTTATATTTTATTTATTCATAAATCCAGTCTACAAAAAAAGACGAGTATCATAAGTTGTACTCGCCTATTTTTTTATCGTATTTTCAAATCCGTATTTTAATTTTGCATTTGCTCTTCTTCGTCATTTTCCATAGCTTCTATGTTCATGGCTATTTGAGCATCTTCTGCTTCTTTGGTTTCGTAATCTATTTCAACATCGTTGTACCTTCTAAGGCCTGTACCTGCTGGGATTAGTTTACCGATGATGATGTTTTCTTTTAGTCCCTTGAGGTCATCGACCTTACCCTTGATTGATGCATCTGTTAGGACTCTGGTTGTTTCTTGGAAGGATGCTGCTGATAGCCAGCTGTCTGTTGCAAGGGAGGCCTTGGTTATACCTAGGAGTTCTTGGGTATAGGTTGCGACTTTCTTGCCTTCAGCTTCTAGTTTTTCGTTGGCTAAGTCAACTTCTCTTCTATCTTGGAGGCTACCTGGTAGG
Source organism: Anaerococcus sp. (assembly GCA_022780515.1). Classification (GTDB taxonomy): domain Bacteria; phylum Bacillota; class Clostridia; order Tissierellales; family Peptoniphilaceae; genus Anaerococcus. Next base: position 15,830 of record JALEUV010000071.1, read on the forward strand.
AATTCTGTATCTCCTGATTCTTCGATTTTGACTTTCTTTAGCATTTGTCTAGCTATGACTTCGATGTGTCTATCGTCTATTTCTACACCTTGGAGCCTGTATACTTTTTGAACTTCCTTGGTGATGTAGTCTTGGACTCCTACCTTGCCTAGGACGTTTAGGACATCGTGTGGGTCTAGGGAACCTTCTGTTAGTTGGTCACCTTTTTTGACTATATCGCCATCTTTTACCAGTATTCTTGATCCAAATGGTATGTTGTATTTTTTAGCGTAGCCATCATCTGATAGGATTTCGATATCGGTCTTCTTTTCGTTTTGGATGAGGGTAACTTCACCTGAGTTTTCTGACATGTAGGCAAGTCCCTTTGGTTTTCTAGCTTCAAATAGCTCCTCAACTCTAGGAAGACCTTGGGTGATTCCTACACCTGCTATACCACCTGAGTGGAAAGTTCTCATTGTAAGTTGGGTACCTGGCTCACCGATTGATTGGGCAGCTATGATTCCTACAGCCTCTCCCACGTTTACGTGTTTGCCTGTAGCTAGGTTTCTACCATAGCATGAAGCACATACTCCATGTTTTGCCTTACATTCTAGGACTGAACGGAGTTTAACTTCTTTTATGCCACTATCTACTATGGCATCAGCCATATCTTCATCAATGATTTCATTTTTGTGAACTATTATTTCTCCGTTTTGGTCTTTGATGTCTTCGAAGCTTGTTCTACCGATGATTCTAGTTTGAAGGTTTTCGATTATTTCGTTACCATCTCTAAATTCATGGGCTACAACATAGCCATCTGTATGGCAATCATCTTCTGTTACTATTACATCTTGGGAGATGTCTACCATTCTTCTGGTCAAGTAACCTGAGTCGGCTGTTCTTAGGGCTGTATCTGTAAGTCCCTTTCTAGATCCGTGGGTTGATATAAAGTATTCTTGTACGGATAGGCCTTCACGGAAGTTAGCCTTGATAGGGATTTCTATGATTTTACCATCAGCTTGACTCATTAGTCCACGCATACCGCCAAGTTGCCTAATTTGGTTGGTTGAACCACGGGCACCGGAGTCAGCGAAGATCTTGATGTTGTTGTCATCTTTTAGGTCTGCTAATAGGGCATCTGTTACTAGGTTTGTTGTCTTGGTCCATATGTCTATGACTTTTTCGTATCTTTCTTGGTCTGTTATTAGACCCCTTCTGTAGAGTTTTTCGTACCTATCTACTTCATCGTCAGCCTCTTTGATTAAAGTCCATTTGTCTTTTGGTATGTTTACATCTGACATAGATACTGTTAGTCCTGATAGGGTTGAGTATTTGTAACCTGTTTGTTTGATGTAGTCTAGGACTTCAGCGGTCTTAATGTTACCGTGTTTTCTAAAGCATCTGTCGATTATATCTTTTAGGGTAGCACTGTCAGCTACCATATCTATTTCTAGGGAGTATGGATCTTCTTTTCTATTTACATAGCCTAGGTCTTGAGGAATACCTTGGTTGTAGATAAATCTACCTACTGAAGATTCTACGATCTTACCAGGGTCTTCTGGACTCTTTCTGATTCTTACTGAACATCTAGTTTGGTATTCTACATAGCCTGCATCTAGGGCCTTGATCATCTCGTTTATAGATTCGAAGATCATTCCCTCGCCCTTGGCACCTTCTTTGATTGTTGTTAGGTAATAAGCACCCAGTACCATATCTTGGGATGGGGTTGTGATTGGCTTACCATCTTTTAGTCCAAGGATGTTGTTGGTTGACATCATTAGAAGTCTTGCTTCGATTTGAGCTTCGTTAGATAGAGGCAAGTGGATAGCCATTTGGTCTCCATCGAAGTCGGCGTTGAAGGCGTTACATGCCAACGGATGTAGCTTGATTGCCTTACCTTCTACTAGGACTGGTTCAAAGGCTTGGATACCTAGTCTGTGGAGGGTAGGGGCACGGTTTAGCAAGACTGGATGGTCTTTGATTACATCTTCTAGGATTTCATAGACCCTTGGGTCTTTTTTCTCTACCATTTTTTTGGCTGATTTTAGGTTGTGGGCTATGCCTGAATCTACAACCTTGTTCATGATAAATGGCTTAAATAGTTCGAGGGCCATCTCTTGTGGGAGACCACATTGGTTGAATTTAAGGTCAGGACCTACTACTATTACAGATCTTCCTGAGTAGTCTACCCTCTTACCTAGAAGGTTTTGTCTAAATCTACCAGATTTTCCCTTCAATAGATCTGATAGGGACTTCATGTTTCTGTTGGATGCTCCTGTTACAGCCCTACCTCTTCTACCGTTATCTATGAGGGCATCTACTGCTTCTTGGAGCATTCTCTTTTCGTTACGAACGATAATCTCTGGTGCTCCAATATCTAGGAGTCTCTTTAGTCTGTTATTTCTATTGATAACTCTCCTATATAGGTCGTTTAGATCAGATGTCGCAAATCTACCACCTTCTAGTTGAACCATAGGTCTTAGCTCTGGTGGCATAACTGGGAGGACATCTAGGATCATCCATTCAGGTTTGTTGCCTGATGTTATGAAGGCATCTACTACTTCGAGCCTTCTTGATACTCTAACCTTCTTTTGGCCTGTTGACTCATCTAGTTCTTTTAGTAGAGAGTTGTATTCTTTCTTAAGGTCAACATTTTTTAGGAGTTCTTTTACTGCTTCTGCTCCCATTGCCGCCTTAAATTCTGTATCATCTGGGTAGGCTTCAAGGATATCTTGGTATTCATTTTCTGATATCTCTTGCTTTTCCATAAGGTCGGTTTTACCGGGATTTATTACTACATAAGATGCAAAGTATAGGATTTTCTCTAGTACCCTAGGACTCATATCGAGGAGGAGTCCCATTTTGGATGGGATTCCCTTGAAGTACCAGATATGACTTACAGGAGCTGCAAGTTCTATATGGCCCATTCTCTCACGGCGGACCTTGGACTTGGTTACTTCTACACCACACTTTTCACAGACTACTCCCTTGTATCTTATTCTCTTATATTTACCACAAGAACATTCATAATCCTTGGTTGGTCCAAAGATTTTTTCACAGAAAAGTCCATCTTTCTCAGGCTTTAGGGTTCTGTAGTTAATAGTCTCTGGCTTTTTTACTTCTCCATGGGACCAGGATCTGATTTTTTCAGGGGATGCTATCTTCATCCTCATTCCATCAAATTGACTTAATTCGCTCATTTATTCCCCTATTCTACTTCGTTAGCACTAAGGCTTTGGCTATCTTCTTTTCCATCTAGAGCTTCTAGAACTTGGCTGTCCTTGCTCTCTTTAGCTGTTTTGCTATTCTTGCTTGATCCAAGTGTTCCTGTTATAGACTTGATCTTGCTTGGGTCGATCTTGTCTACTTGGGAGAACCTATCTTGATCATCTATGTTTTCTTTAAGTTCGATTACATTACCGTCATTATCTATTAGTTCAACATCTAGGGCCAAGCTTTGAAGTTCTTTTACTAGAACCTTGAAGGATTCTGGTGTTCCAGGCTCTGGGATGTTTTCTCCCTTGACTATTGATTCGTAGGTCTTAACCCTTCCTGTAACATCGTCTGACTTAACGGTCAAGATTTCTTGGAGGGTGTGGCTTGCACCATAGGCTTCTAAGGCCCATACTTCCATCTCTCCAAATCTTTGGCCACCAAATTGTGCCTTACCACCTAGAGGTTGTTGGGTTACTAGGGAGTATGGTCCAATAGATCTTGCGTGGATCTTCTCCTCTACCATGTGGTGGAGTTTGAGCATGTACATGACTCCAACTGTAACAGGGTTATCGAAAGGCAAGCCTGTTCTTCCATCACGAAGGACGATTTTTCCAGTCTTATTTATATAAGGAGCTACCTTCTTGGCATCTTCTAGGACTTCTTCTATCTCTGTATCCAAGGCACCATCAAATACTGGTGTTGCTATCTTCCAACCAAGAGTCCTAGCTGCAAGTCCCATGTGAACTTCTAGTACTTGTCCCAGGTTCATACGACTTGGGATACCTAGTGGGTTTAGGCAGATTTGAATTGGTGTACCATCTGGCAAGAATGGCATATCTTCACGAGGAAGGATTCTTGAAACGACACCCTTGTTACCGTGACGACCACACATTTTATCTCCTACCATGATTTTTCTCTTGGCAGCCACATAGACTCTAATTACCTTGTTTACTCCAGGTGATAGTTCATCTCCGTCTTTCTTGTTGTATTCCTTGACATCGACTACGATACCACTTTCTCCATGAGGTACCTTGAGGGAGGTATCACGCACTTCACGAGCCTTCTCACCAAAGATTGCCCTTAGGAGTCTTTCTTCTGGTGATAGTTCGGTCTCACCCTTAGGAGATACCTTACCAACTAGGATATCACCAGACTTAACCTCTGCACCAATTCTTATGATTCCGTTTTCGTCGAGGTCTTTTTTCATATCATCGCCGACGTTTGGAATATCCTTGGTAATCTCTTCTGCACCTAGCTTGGTTTCTCTAGCTTCGCACTCATGTTCTTCTATATGAACTGATGTCAATACATCATCTATTACAAGCTCTTCGTTAAGGAGCATAGCATCCTCGAAGTTGTATCCTTCCCAGGTTGTGAAGGCTATAAGGATGTTTTTGCCTAGGGCAAGCTCACCATTATCAGTTGATGGGCCATCTGCTAGGATTTCGTTAGCTTCTACCCTATCTCCTCTTTTTACTATTGGTCTTTGGTTGATAGTTGTTCCTTGGTTAGCTCTTTCGAATTTGAGAAGTTCGTAGTCTTCTATTTCTCCATCGCTATCCCTCTTTAGTTTTATATGTTCATCTCCAACATAAACAATCTCTCCTGCAGATTTTGATACTACACAAACTCCACTGTCCTTTGCAGCCCTATGTTCAATTCCTGTAGCAACAATTGGTGCTTCAGTTTTTATCAAAGGTACTGCTTGCCTTTGCATGTTGGCACCCATCAAGGCTCTGGTTGAATCGTCATTTTCCAAAAAAGGTATCAAGCTTGCTCCGACTGATACGATTTGTTGTGGAGATACGTCCATGTATTGAATCTTATTTCTAGGATAGATATCATTTACACCATTTATACCACGACCAGATACCCTATCATTGACAAACTTATTGTTCTCATCTAGGGGCTCGTTGGCTTGGGCAATTATATAGTTATCTTCTACATCTGCTGTTAAGTATTCTATCTCATCTGTTACAACTCCATCTTCACCTACTAGCCTATAAGGTGTTTCGATAAAACCGTATTTATTTACCCTAGAGTAGGTTGTAAGGGAGGTTATAAGACCGATGTTTGGTCCTTCCGGAGTCTCTATTGGACAAATTCTACCATAGTGAGAATCGTGTACGTCCCTAACTTCAACTCCTGCCCTATCTCTTGATAGACCACCTGGTCCTAGGGCTGATAGTCTTCTCTTGTGGGTTAGCTCACTCATAGGATTTGTTTGGTCCATGAATTGGGATAATTGGGATGAACCAAAGAATTCCTTGATAACTGCTGTAACTGGCTTAATATTTATAAGGACTTGTGGGGTTGCAAGGTCAGGATCTTGGGTAGTCATTCTCTCACGAACGACTCTTTCCATACGGGCAAGTCCTACCCTAAATTGATTTTGTAATAGCTCTCCTACTCCCCTTACACGTCTGTTACCTAGGTGGTCTATATCATCAACTGATCCAATTCCTTCAAATAGGTTAAATTGGTAGTTAACTATAGCTAAGATATCTGACTTAGTAATGTGCTTAGGAGCAAGTTCTTTCTTTCTCCTCTCCATCATCGCCTTAATCTCTTCAGGAGATGAAGCCTCATCAATGATCTCTCTCATTACTGGGTAGTAGACTTTTTCACTAAAGTCATCGACATCTATGTCAAGCTCCTTTAATTCTTCGAATGAGTCTATATCAACAAAGTTATTTCCAACTATCCTAAGAACCTTGTCATCTTCTACATTGTATTGGTCCTTCATTATGACATCTACTGTAACAATACCAGCATTTTCTATAGCCTTTGCCTTATCAAAGTCGATTACTTCTCCAGCATTTACAAAGACTTCTCCAGTTTCTGGATCGATTATGTCATCTTTTGAAATTAATCCTTTTATCCTAGATGCTAAGTCTAGTTTTAGATTGTACTTATACCTACCTACCTTGGCTAGGTCATATCTCCTATCATCAAAGAGGAGGTTGTTAATAAGGTTAGTAGCACTTTCAATACTAGCCGGGTCACCAGGTTTTAATTTCTTATAAATTTCAATTAGGGCTTCTTCTGTAGTCTCGCTATTTTCCTTCTCTAGGGTCATCCTTAGGTGCTTGGTATCGCCCAAAGCTTCGATTATCTCCTCGTCTGTCTCAAATAGCAAGGCCCTAACGAGGGTTGTTGCAGGAAGTTTCCTAGTCCTATCAAGTCTTACATTTACAGTATGGGCTGCATCTGTGTCAAATTCTATCCAGGCTCCACGGTTAGGAATTACTGTAGAAGAATACATCTTGTCCCCGCTCTTGTCAGTCTCCTCAGCATAGTAGACTCCTGGGCTTCTAACAAGCTGACTTACAATAACTCTCTCAGCACCATTTATTACAAAGGTAGCACTATCAGTCATCATTGGGAAATCTCCCATAAAGACTTCTTGTTCCTTAACTTCTTCTGTTTCCTTATTTATAAGTCTTGCCTTGACCTTAAGGTCCCTAGAATAAGTAGCATCCTTATACTTGGCTTCTTTTACAGTATATTTAGGTTCATCATCAAACTCATAGCCAATAAATTCAAGAATTAGATTGCCATTGTAGTCTTCTATTGGTGAAATATCCTCTAGTATCTCTCCTAAACCTTCATTTAGGAACCATTCATATGAATCCTTTTGTACTTTGAGTAGATTTGGTAAATCTAGCACTTGAGGGAATTTGGAGAATGATTTTCTCTTAGTTCTCCCAAACATTTCTTCATGGAATTGGGCCATTAATTATACTCCTTGTCCGTTTTAAAACTTATCTGTCCTATTAATATATGATAAAATAAGTGTTTCAAAAATAAAAAAATCTCGAAAATTAGATTTCTAGCAATTTTTAATTATACCACAATCACAAAATTATATCAAGTCTTTTTCTCTAGCTCTTATAACTTTGCTTGGCTTTTCCTTCTTTAATATATATAAGGTAAATATATAAGTGATACTTATCCTATAAAATTCGCCCTTATTTTATGCTCCTTTGGAGGATTTTCTTTTTTGATATGTCCTAGTATGATTCCACTTACTGGATGGAAGTTATTAGCTAGGTCTAAATTATCAAGATAGGTTGCATCCTTTCCTAGACTTTGGATAGCTCCTCTTATATAGCAAGAGCCAAGTCCCATGGATGTTGCCTTGAGGGCTATATTTTCCAAAACACAGCCACAATCTTCATAGGCTGCAGAAGTTTCCTTAGAAGATGCAAAAAGAATCATGACAGGAGCTCCATAGAGGGCATCGTGCTTGACCCCTGCTTTTTTTCTATACTCTTCTGATATTTCTTCCAATATGGCCTTATCCCTTATTACAAAAAGCTGGCACTTATCATACTCCCCCATAGCAATGGGCGCTTTATTAGCTGCATCCAAGATTTCAGCAAGTTCATCATCTGTCAGTTTTCGATCAGTAAAGTCCCTGGCTGATACTCTTTTTTCTAAAACTTTATTAAATTCCATAGAATCCTCCTAGCTTTTGTGTATTTGGAATAATTATACTTTAAGATTTCCTACTAACAAATTATATTTATATGCCATATTTAAATTTTTATGCTATAATTAAATAAACGGAGGCCATATGAAAACTTTAACTAAATTCTTATCAAAAACAGCAGGTCTATTTAGATCTATCATTACTATATTATTTTTGCTAGCTACGATTTTTACAGGTTTTGCTGACAAAAAATCCCTAGCATCCCTATTAGACATAGTCAATTTTAATAATATCCCCCTCAATTTTATAAAGCCCTTTGCGATTTTTGCCCTACTTTTGATATTTATTTTTAACTTTATAGTTACTAGAAATATCTTTAGACAAGCAAAAACTGGTGAGAAGGCCATAGTTAATTTGTTCTTTGGCTTATTATTTATAGCTATCGACATATTTATCTATGTTTTTCTCCTAAGAGAAAGGCTAGTCTTTCTTCTTATGCTCTTAAATGCCCTAGTGGTTATAAGTGCAATTTTTACAATTATAGGAAGGTCTAAGGGAGTCTTTGAGGATTATTCTGAAAGTCCTAAGGAAGTAGACCTTCATAGCCCCGAAGAAACCTACCAAGATCCTCACACTCCTAGTAAGCCTACCAGATACAAAAAGATTGAAGCAGAGCCAGTGAATTTAAATTTTGTAAACCCAGACCCTGATGATGAGGCTCTCTATAATGAGTCCAAGAATACCGCGGATAAAGAAAGCCCTTATATAGAGGAAGATAATAAAGAAGTTATAGATAATTTGTCAACAGATGATACAAGTGAAGAAAGCCCTCCTGAAGTGGAAGGAGATTAATTTGCCTACAAAGGGATGAGTTTGTTCATCTCTTTTATTATAAGACGTTTTAGCACAAATCATAGAAAGGAGCCATTATGGACAAAAATTATTTAAAACTACTCGAAGAGATGTTTCCAGACACTACCAGTATCAAGGATGAATTGATATCACTTAATGCCAGCCTATATTTGCCAAAGGGAACCGAATATTTCTTTTCAGATATTCACGGGGAAAGTAATGCCTTCCTCCACCTCTTACGCTCAGCTTCTGGTAATATCAGGGAAAAGATCGAAAAACTATTTTCAGACTCCCTAGTGCAAAAGGACCAGGACGACCTAGCGACTCTCATCTATAATCCTGAGAGATTTCTTAAAATTTTTGAAGATGAAAACCTTTTGACTGATGACTACCTAACTATCACTATATATAGGCTGATAAAGCTCTTTAGGTTTGTATCAACCAAGTACCCTAAATCCTATGTAAAATCCAAGTTCCACGGATCTTATACAGGCATCATCGATGAACTCCTCTATACCAACAATACTGAGTTTAACAAGAAGGAATACTATGATTCTTTGGTTGCAAATATAGTAAAATATGGCTCAGCCAAGGAATTTATCATAGCCCTATCATCCCTTATCCAAAGGGTGAGCGTTGATAAGCTCCATATCATAGGCGACATCTATGATAGGGGCCCATCTCCTCACATTATTATGGATGAGCTACTTAACTTCCCTAATATAGATATCCAATGGGGTAACCATGATGTAGAATGGATGGGCGCAGCTTCTGGTAACCAAGCCCTAATAGCGGCCTGCCTAGCCAATGCCTTCTCCTACAATAACTTTGATATGCTAGAAGATGGCTATGGAATCAACCTAAGGCCCCTCTACCAATTTGCAGTAACGACCTACAGGGATGATCCATGCGAGCTCTTTATGCCTAAGGTCTTTGATAGCAATATTTATGATAATATCTCTGCCAAAGTAGTCGCCAAGATGTTTAAGGCAATATCCATTATAAGATTTAAGCTAGATGGCAAGCTAATTGACAGAAACCCTGACTTCGGTGTAGATGATAGGAACTTCCTCAAATTTATTGACTTTGACAAGGGTACCTACAAGGGTGTCCCTATGAAAGATACAAATCTTCCAACAGTCGACCCAAAAGACCCACTCAAGCTAACCGATGAAGAAGAATTTATTATAAAGGTTCTAACCAACGAATTTACCAAGGCAGAAAAGCTCCAAAGGCATATTAGGTTCTTATACGAGCACGGATCAATGTATAAGATCGAAAACGGATCTTTACTCTTTCACGGCTGCATCCCTCTAAAAGAAGACGGTAGCTTTGCAGAAGTTAAGATCGAGGGCAAGACCTACAAGGGTAAGTCCCTCATGGATAAGCTAGATAAGTTAGTTAGAAGGTCATATTTTTCTGATGATATCTATGCCAAGGACGTTATGTGGTACCTAATAAACGGAAAATACTCTCCAATTTTTGGCAAAAGTCAATATTCTTACTTTGAAAATATCTTTGTAGATGATAAAAAACTAAAGGAAGAAATCTACAACCCTTACTACAAGCTATCAGAAAAGGAAGAAGTAGTTGATATGATCCTGGATGAATTTGGAGTAGAGCATGATAAGAGAAGGATTATAAATGGCCACGTCCCTGTAAAGACCAACAAGGGAGATAGCCCAGTCAAGGCCAACGGCAAGCTCTATGTAATAGATGGAGGCATCTCTAAGCCTTACCAAGCCAAAACTGGTATAGCTGGCTACACCCTAATCTATAACTCCCACCATGTAGCCTTAGCAGAGCATAATTCCTACAAGTCAATCACAGACGAGCTCTCATCCTACACTCCAAATATCAGCGAGGTTGAAATCATGCTCCCTAGGATGCTAAAGAAGGACACAGACGAGGGTCATGCTATCAGAGAAAAAATCGCCATCCTAGAAGAGCTACTAAGAATTTACCAGTCCGAGCAAATTAATTAAATATCAGTGATGAGGTGGAAATAATCCACCTTGTCTTTTTTTGAAAAAATTATAGGCTGATAGGATAAATTTTTCCCTTAAGTTTTAGATACTTTCCTTAATTATTCCCATAGAAAAAGACTCAGCCAATAACTGAGCCTTAGATTTCTTATAGGGTTTCTGGTTTTGGGAAGTCGCATCCTTTAGTATCCACCCTAACTTCTGCCATTACTTGGTCTTCTTTAGGTTTGTCCCTGAAGTCTGTTTTAACTTCTGCAATCTTATCCACTACTTCTATTCCTTCGATTACCTTGCCGAAGGCTGCATATTGGCCATCTAAGTGAGGACTATCTTGGTGCATGATGAAAAATTGGCTACCTGCACTATTTGGCATCATTGACCTTGCCATGGATAGGACTCCCCTATCATGCTTTAGGTCGTTTTTAAAGCCATTGGCAGTAAATTCGCCTTTTATACTATAGCCTGGACCACCTGTTCCATTTCCATCAGGGTCTCCTCCTTGGATCATAAAGCCCTTTATAACCCTATGGAAGATTAGTCCATCGTAGTAGCCTGAGTTGGCAAGGTATATGAAGTTATTTACTGTATTTGGTGCCTTGTCAGGGTAAAGTTCTGCCTTTATTATATCTCCTGTTTCCATCTTTATTGTTAGTATTGGTTTTGTATTTTCCATAATGTCTCCTTTAGTTTTTAAATGAATGTAGTGGAGCTATCTATGCCCACTACTGTCAAAGTAGCTTTCATCACTACTTCCAAAAATTTTATTAAATATATTTTACCACTTTATTAAAAAAGACCCAAGATGATTAACTCATCCTAGGTCTCTTAGCTCAATTATTTATTTTAGTACCATCCATTAGCTGCCCAGAAAGCTTGAGCATTTTCCCATGATCCGTATCTTGAATATACATAAGAGTCAGCTGCTGCTTCTTGTGCTGCAGGGCTTGCTCCATAAGATACTAGAGATGGGTTAAGTTGGTATCTACCATAGTAGCCACCGTTTGGATTGTAAGCAGTGTATGATCCACCTGATTCTCTTTGAGCTATCCATTCCTTAGCCCAGTTAGAATCTCCTTGGTAGCTTGTAGTTTCTTCTTCATAATATTCTGTTGCTGGTTCTGTGTAAGTTTCTTCTGTGTAGCTAGCTTCATAGCTTTCTGTGTAAGAAGCTTGGTCGTTACTTGCTGGGCTTGTATTTTGGCTAGCTTGGTTAGCCTTAGCTTCTGCCTTCTTATCTACTATAGCCTTTAGTAGGTTGTGGTAGATATATCCTTCTTTTCCTTCGTAGCTTACCTTTACAAAGCCATTTTCACTTTCTTCAAGTAGGGTAACCTTGCTACCTTCTTCTAGTACTTCGTGGATTTCTGAACTTAGGTTAGGTTCTTTTCTAAAGTTTGCAGGAGCTACTACTTCAGTTTCCTTTCTAACGTTAAACCAAGTCATTCCTACATAAGCTTCTTTTCCTTCGAAGTCAATCTTGAACCATCCGTTTACTTCGTCTTTGATTTCGTAAGATTTGCTTTCATCATCGATAGTACCAATAATGTTGTTAGTCTCTTCTGCAGAGCTTCTTACATTAACTGCTCCTGCTACTTCCTTATTAATTACTATGCTATCAGCCTTAGCTCTGTTAGCTCCTAGTCCAAATACCGTTGGTAATACTAGGGCTGCTGCTAGAGCATACTTTCTTAATTTATTCATTATCTATATTCCTCCAAATTATTTTCGAATTTTATATTCATGTTACACTGATTACAAAATGTTAACAACTCTTTGTCAACTGCTCATATTATACTATGAGATTGTGTAGAAATTATGTATATTTGAGATTTTTTTAAAATTTTTTTAGAATAAGGTAATTCAAATGTTTTCCCGTCTTATTTTCCTAGTTCATTTTATAACAAGTGCTTTATTTTATTAAAAATGAGCAAATTGTGTTGATTTTCGAAGATAAAATTAACAAATTAACTTTACGGTCATTGTTACCAATGTAATTATTTTGGATAGATTTTGTGAAAACCCTTCAAAATCATTCTTTTTGTTTATAGTCTCATAAGTTGAAGTATAATTAATATATAAAAAACTAAGAAAGAGAGCATTTTAGCAGTTAATGATTAGTGTTTACATTTTGTGTGGGGGTCCTTCTAGCGAGCATGATATCGCTTTAAGGAGTGCCTTGAACATAAGCAAAAATTTAAATAAAGATAAGTACGATCTAAAGTTATGTTATATAGATAAGGAAGGAAAGTTCTCCCCTATCTTTGATAGCTTTGATCCAGACGATGAGTTTTCTTTAGTCAAGGATATTAAGGAAGGAAAGACTAGGTCAATAGCTAATTTCCTAAAGACTATTAGCGAAGAAGACCTTGATAATACTATTGTTATTCCTTGTGTCCATGGTACCTACGGAGAAGATGGTACTATCCAAGGATTTTTAGATGGAGTAGGTCTTGCCTATATCGGTAATGGACTCTTATCCTCAGCTATTTGTATGGATAAGGTAACTACTAACGATATTTTTGAGAAGAATGACCTCCGCGAAGCCAAGTACCTCTACGCTAGGAAAGATGACCTAGACGAGGACTTTGCTGATAAATGTATCAGGGAGATTGGTCTTCCCCTTATAGTAAAGCCATCAGCTAATGGATCATCTGTTGGAGTTTCTAGGGTTTCTTCAAAAGAAGAGCTAATACCAGCCTTAAAGAATGCCTTGCGATATGACAAGAAGGCTTTGGTTGAAGAGCTAATAGATGGCCAAGAGCTAGAGTTTGCAGTAGTTGGCACTAAGGATCTCAAGATATCCAAGGCTGCAGCCTATACAACAGAGCACGACCTCTTGGACTATGATGCCAAGTATTTTTCTAAGACAACCAAGGAATGCCTACCTTATGATTTGCCTGAAGATAAGCTAAGAGAGGCCCAAGACTTTGTAAGTGCCTGCTACAAGGCTTGTGGTTGTGAGGGTTTTGCAAGGGTTGATATTTTCTATGGCAAGGATGCTCGTTTTTATGTCAATGAAATAAATACCTTCCCTGGCTTTACCCCATCTTCATTTTTTGCAAGACTTCTAATGGAAGAATATGGAATAAGTTTTGCTGAAGTTTTGGATATGTTAATTGATGATGGCCTAGAGAGGTATAGAAATGATTGAGAGAAATCTAGGTCAAATCGCCACAATGATTGGTGGAGAGCTTTCTGATGAATCCTACAAGGACATAAGGATCAAGGGCGTTTCTACCGATTCAAGGACTATAGAAGAAGGTAACCTTTATATCCCCTTGATAGGAGAGGTATTTGATGGAAGAATCTTTATTAAGGAGAGTGAAGATAAAAAAGCGGGGGCCTTTCTTATAGATAGGGATTACCAAGTTAAGTCAAATATTTCCCTTCCATATATAAGGGTAGATGATACCCTTAAGGCCCTCCAAGATCTTGCAAGGGCCTATAGGAAAGAGCTAGACATAAAGCTAGTAGCCATTACTGGATCTAATGGTAAGACCACAACCAAGGACATCCTCTACGAAGTCCTTAGGCAAAAATATAAGGTCAACAAGACTAACGGCAATTTGAATAACGAAATCGGCGTTCCTAAGACCATCCTTTCCTTTGATGAGGATATAGATATAGGGATAACTGAACTTGGTACAGATTCCTTCGGGGATATCTCCCTTACCACTTCCATTGCTAAGCCAGATATAGCTATCATAACCAACATAGGAGATAGCCACCTCCAAAATCTCAAGTCCAAGGAAGGCATTTTTAAGGCAAAGATGGAAATAATTGAGGGACTTGCTTATGATGGGGTCTTTATCTACAATGGTGATGACGAGACTATCAAGAAAGAACTCCCATCCTATGTCCTAAGTCAAAAAACCATCTCCTTTGGTCTGGGAGAAGATGTAGACTTCAAAGTAAAGGAAGAAAACACCCTTGCCAATATGGTTAAATTTTCTAAGGATGGCGAGTCCTATCAGATAGGTCTTTTGGGCAAACACAATATCTATAATGGAGCCTGTGTCCTCCTCGTTGCTAAACTATTTGGCCTAACAAGTGATGAAGTTAAAAGGGGTTTTGCCAATATGAAACCTTCCCTAAATAGGGGCCATATTATAGAATTTAGTGGCTTTGATGTCTATGATGACACCTACAAGTCCAACCCCCAATCCCTAAGGGCAGGACTTAAAAGTGCAGCCCTAGTCGAAGGTTACAATTCAAAAATCGCAGTCTTGGGGGATATGCTAGAGCTAGGTGAAAGAGAAGAAGAGCTCCACTACGAAGTTGGTCTAGATATAGATCCAAACGACTTTGAATATTGCCTATTTTTGGGCAGACTTTCCTACCACACCTACAAAGCAGCCCTAAATAACTTCCCAAAAAACAGAGTTTTCTATTTCCAAAACAAGGATGAGCTAATAGAAAAATTAAAATCTCTTATAAGTAAGTCTACCCTAGTCTTTGTAAAGGGTAGCCATGGCATGCATATGAACGAAGTAGTTGATGCTATAAGCAAACTAAAAGTTTGAAAAAGGAGTAATTATGATCTACACTGTAACACTTAATCCTTCCATAGACCTTTTCGTAAGACTTAAGGAACTAAAAACTGGCATGGTAAATGACATAGTTTCCGAAAGGGTCCTACCAGGAGGAAAGGCCCTAAACGTTTCTAGAATTCTAGCATCCCTAAGAATTCCTACCATTGCTACAGGATTTTCAGGAGGCTTCCAAGGTTCCTTTATAGAAGACTGGCTTTCTAAGGAAGGAATAAATACCTCCTTTATACAAATGGACAATCCTAATAGAACCAATATCAAACTTTATGATGGTGGCAAGAATACAACCATCAACTTCCCAGGCTCCCTTTTGAAAAGCGAAACTGTAGATGAGCTAATCTATTACCTATCTAGGGTTAGAGAGGGAGATACCATCATCCTAGGTGGGTCAGTTCCCCCAATGGAAGATCCAACAGACAATGATATCTACTATAGACTAGTATCAGTTGCCAAGGCCAATGGGGCTAACTTCGTGGCAGATGTTCCTAGTGAATTTTTGATAAATATAGTAAAAGAAAAACCCCTCCTTATTAAGCCAAATGGAGAAGATATAGAAGAAATCTTTGATGTTAAAATTCAAAATATAGACGAATATATCCCTTATGGCAAAAAACTTATAGAGCTTGGAGCCAAGAATGTAATCATATCCTACGGAGCCCAAGGTTCTATATTCTTTAACAAAGACTCCATATACAGGACCCACGAAATCGAAGATGGCAAATCTATAATAAACACAATAGCCTGTAGGGATGCTATGATAGCAGGCTTTATAGGAACCTTGGTTCGTGACGGTGACCCAATCGAATCATACAGGGTCTCTGTAGCAAGTGCCACAGCCACAGCCAGAGTCCTAGACCTCCCATCGAGAGATGCAATAATGGATATGCTTCCTTTGGTTGATATTGAAAAAGTTGAATAGAGCAAATAAGTCGGTAAAGTCTTACCGGCTTTTTATTTGACAAAAAATTCCGATAGTCTTAAAATATTTATGTACAAGGGAGTTCTGTAAAGATCTGAGAGGAAGTTTGACTTCGACCTTACCTGATATGGATAATGCCATCGTAGGATTGTATAATATTTTCTCAGGAGCAAAGCAGATATTGTTTTGCTTATTTTTTTGCAAAATTTTCTTTATACATCTAATCTTACTAATACAAGGTATTTTGTGAGATTTATCAATATAGTCCTAGTATAACTACTAGGAAATCCATCAAATTTATTGCAAGGAGGAGTTTATGCGAAAAACATCAAATTTCGAAAACGGCCTTATATGGTTTGGGGGCGGAGTATCCATAGCTGAAATAATCAGCGGAACTTATTTTGCCTCTATGGGCTTTGGAAATGCCCTGGCTGCCACTAATATCAGACTACACCAGGGAGGCTAAGGATAAGAAGGGTACATCCCTTACATCAGCTGTCGTCTACACCCTAGTTTCTATCTGGATGTATGTTATAGGACTCGGCATGGCCCTCATTACAGAAGAAAGCGACATGGGACTAATTATGCTAAATTCAGGACTCGGTATCAGAGCCATCCTTATTATAATCCTATCAACAGTAACAACTACCTTCCTAGATGCTTACTCTGCTGGTATCTCCTTCGAGTCCCTCACCAATAAGATAGCTGGCAAAAATGTAGCCCTAGTCGTTACCATAATAGGAATAGTGGGAGCTATGCTCTTTCCAATGGATGACATCACAGACTTCCTCTACTTTATTGGATCAGTCTTTGCCCCAATGGTCGCTGTCCAAATAATAGACTTCTTTATCCTAGGCAAGAGAAATATAGACAATGCCTTCCACAGCAAAAACCTCATAGTCTGGCTAGTAGGTTTTGTAACCTATAGGATATTTTTAAAACTAGACCTAATCCTAGGATCAACTATTTCTTGTATCATAGTAGTTGTACTAGTTAAGGTCTTGACCGAGAAAATTTTACAAAAATAAAGGGAGATTTAGAAGTCTCCCCTTTTTAATCTTTTTATTAAGTTACTTATGTTTTTTACTCTAAAGTTTACAGCCCCCAAGACCTCCTCTTCTCTTACATAGTCAAGGGTAAAGGAAAGAGGTGTAGCTTTTAGGAAGCTTATATCGTTAAAGTCATCTCCTATTGCTATTATGTCATCCTGGTAGGAGTAATATTTTTTGATAAGGTCGATGCCTCTTTGTTTATTTACTTCTAGACTAGTTATGTCGTAGACTCTTTTTGACCTGTGGTAGGAGAAGTCGTATTTTGGATTAAAATCAATTTTTTCTTCTGTGTAGATGGCTAGGCTTATAATCTCCTCGCCATCGTTTACATCACTGATAGAGCCCGCCTTCCTATCTTGGTCAGTGAAGATATTTATTTCATAGGAATGATGCTTACTTATAAAGTCCCTTACCTTATCCTTATCCATAGGGGCCCTATAAATCTTAGTCAAGGTCTTATTTTGTCTTGCCAGTATCTCTCCCCCATTATTTGCTATTATAAAATCAGGGGCAAGTTTATTTTCTATAAGGGGTCTTAGGGAAAAATATGCTCTTCCAGTTACTATGCCAAAAACATGACCTTCCTCTTGAAAGTCCCCTATGGCCCTCCTATCTTCTTCGCTTATAGTTTCATTTATATAGATTGTCCCATCAAAGTCTGCTGCTAATAGCCTAATCAAAGCTCATCCACCTCGATTTTCTCATAGGGAATATTATTTCTATCTAGAAGCTTAAGGGCGTAGTCATCTACCCTGTAGGCTTCATTGTAGTAAATCTTCCTAATACCTGCTTGGATAAGGGCCTTGGTACAGTTTAGGCAAGGAAAATGGGTTACATAGCATATACATTCATTTACCTTAATCCCCTCCTTAGCGCAATACAAAAGTGCATTCATCTCAGCGTGGATTGTAGCTATGCAGTGGCCATCTCTCATAGTATGGCCCACCTCGTCACAATGAGGATTCCCCTTGATTGATCCATTGTAGCCAGTTGATACTATCCTATTTTCTTCATTTACTAGAACGCAACCCACATAGGCCCTATCACAAGTGCCTCGCATGGCCACGTTTTTGGCAAGCTTCATAAAATATTCTTGCCAACTTAACCTATCTTTTGCCATAGATAACCTCCCTAGAACTTAAGTTTAATCTTAAAGATGATGTCAAAGAACTTGTAGGAGAATAACAAGCAAATTGCAAATAAGATAATCCCTACTACAGGGTGAACTTCCATAAATACTGATAGGGTTATGGATGTCACCATATTAGCTAGTGTTAAGACTCCAAAGAACTTGCACACCATAGCTATAGGCTTAGATATAACCATATAACCTGACCTTTCTGCTATAAATTTCTTCGATGTAAAGTAAGCTATAGCAAAGACTATTAGACTTACTAGCAAGAATGCTAGGATTGAATTAATATTATCTTGTCTTAAATTAGAAAGGGATAATACAGTCGCAGGAAAACTATCTAGCCCTCTAATAAAGTCATTATATTTCATATCTATATCAGCACATATTCTTAAACTAAATATAGATAAGAAGGTTACTATATTGAAGTTTATTAGATGGATTCCTGTAAAGGCCATAAAACCAAGTCCTATGTGGCCTAGGAAATTTCCTGCAATAAATCCTAGAGAAGTTGTTATTATACTTGTTGCTAAGAGGATCAAGATATCCCTCACTATCTGGTTTATTAGACTTGTATAGTCCAAGATAGTGCCAAAGGCTGAGCTTTTTAAGGCAAAAGTTACAAAGATTAAATTGAGCACATAGACAAATAGTGAAAGTAAGAAGGTAAAGACAACCTTCATTGCCAAATCTTCTCTCTTATTCCAAGGTAGCATCCTAGTAAATTCATAGATTGGCATGGATTGCTCTAGAGATGTTATTATTATGGAAAATATAATTATAAATACCATAATAGGCCCCAAGAGATTTTCATAGTAGGAAGTTGGATTAAGGCCCTTCTCATTGAACTTCTCTATGAAGTATTGATAGGAATTGTAGGTCAAGTTCTGACCATCATGGCCTGTATTGTTGATTCTCTCATAATAATAAGTAGCCTCAGCATCACTTACACTTTCCAATTCCTTGCCTGACATGAGCTTATACTTATCCTTAAACTTAAAGGCTACTACCCTAGTTTCCTTAATCAGATCATCATTAATGACGATATCCTCACCAAAGCTATCCTTTTCTATGTCTTCTTTCATTTCATTTATGTTATTGATAAAAGTCTGGTATTCAGATTTTAAAGTATTTCTTGATCCAAAACTTAAAACTATTACCAAAAATATTAATGCTGGAATCAAAAGCAGATAAAATCTCTTAATAATAAAAATTGAAAGATCCTTAAATTTCCTCATCGTTTATTCCTCCAGCTTCAAGATAGAAATAATCTTCTACCTTAGGATTTAATATATCATATTGGACAACATCATCCCTATTCAAAAACCTAGATAGCTTTCTCTCATCTATATTGATAAGGACTGTTGCAACCCTACCTATCTTGTTGACTACTATAGTTTGGTCGAGAAACTCCCTAGGGATTTCTTCCTTGAAGACTACTTGGGCCTTATGAAGCTGATTAATTTCCCTATTTGATGTATCTATTAAATTACCAGCTAGGCTTAGGTAGTAGATGTTATCTGCTATACCAGAGAGCTTGTCTATTTGGTGGGATGATGCAAATATGGCCCTTCCTTGGTCCTTGGCATCTATTAGATATGCCAAAATCTTCTCGCTATTTAAAATGTCCATCCCATCTAGGATCTCATCAATTAAAAGAATGTCAGCATTACTCGCAAGGATTGTAATAAGCCCCAGGATATTTTTTTCTCCCTTAGAAAAATTTCTAATATTTTGATTAGGGTCTATCTTATTTTTATTTAGCTCAGTAAAAAAGAAGTCTATATCAAAGTCCTTATAAGTAACCTTATAAAAATCAGGAATAACCCTAGCCCTATAGTAATTAAAATACTCAAACCTATCAGGCAAAAAAGCGATCTTTGAAATCAAGGCCTTATCATCCTTTAGACTTACACCATCTATTGTAAAATCCCCCTCGTCTATGTCATATATGCCAGACATGCACTTAAACAAGGTGGTCTTACCTGATCCATTCCTTCCAACAAGTCCTGTTATAAGGCCCTTCTCTAGGTCAAGGGAAATCTTATCAAGGACCCTTCTATCTTCAAAAGATTTAACCAAATTATTAACCCTTATTTTCATCGATCATCCTTTCACTTCTACTAAACAAGTCACAAAGCTCATCCTTGCTATAGCCCAAGAAAATAGCCTGTTTAAAATCCTCTATGAGATTTTTTTCAAACTTCCCCTTATCATTGACAATCTTGCCCTTATCAATTTTTATAAAAGTCCCAACTCCTGGTCTCGTTTCAATCAGACCTACCCTGTCAAGTTCTTTGAAGGCCTTAGAGACTGTCGTCTGATTTATAGTAAGAATTTTGGCAAGTTCTCTAACAGAAGGGAACTTGTCCCCTTCCTTCAAGATACCTGCTGCTAGAAGGCTCTTAGTTTGTTCAACGATCTGCATATATAAGGGAGTATCCGAATTGTAATTTAAATCAAACATATACCCCTCCATTGGTGTTATGCGTATCACCATACACTACTATTATTATAGCCAGTTTTAATTAAGATTTCAAGAAATAAGTTAACAATTTACCTCCCTATAAAAAATTTAATAAGAATTAAACATACTTCATATGAAATTTATAAATTAATGTTTTACTATTTTAATAATAATGAAAACTTTAAATATTATTGTTATTTAAACTACAATATCTAAAATTATTAGCTATGTTTTTTTATTTATTTTTTTATATATGTTATAATATATGTGATGGAGGTGAAAATATGGCTTTAAAAAATCTATTTTTAAAACAAAAAATGATGAGAACAGTTTTGTTCGCCCTTATTCCGATTATGATATTTTCAATTCTTAATTTCGGCTGGCGTGTCCTATGTCTTTATATTTTTAACATAGCTATCGCATGCCTAGTGGAATATCTATCTCAAGCTAAGTTATACAAAAATAAAAAAATCTCAGAAGCAGCTATAGTATCTGCGATTTTATATACTATGACTTTGCCAGCTAGTATTCCCTTCTGGATATCAGCAGTAGGAATTATCTTTGCAATGTTTTTCGGCAAGGCTGTTTTCGGCGGTTTTGGTAAAAACGTATTTAACCCAGCCCTAGTTGGTAGAGTTTTTATTTATGTTAACTTCCCACAACCACTAACTATTAGCTGGAACCAAAATTCTTTCCCAGCTATTTCTAATTGGTTAACTCCTGTAATTGATGATGTGTCTATGGCAACACCAATGCTAATGTTTAAAAACGGAAATCAACTTGCTAGCATTTCTGATTTATTCTTTGGTTTAGTGCCAGGATCTATTGGTGAAACTTGTAAATTATTAATTATCCTTGGTGGTATTTATTTAATCGTTAAGAAAGTTGCATCATGGGAGATTATGGCTGCATCACTTATTGGATTTACAGGTTTGTCCCTAATCTTGAGAATGATGGGATTTGAAAGTGTTCTGCCACCACTTTATGGTATCCTATCAGGTGGATTCTTGTTTGGTAGTGTATTTATGGCAACAGATCCTATCTCTGCACCTAAGACTAAGATAGCTAAGTGGTGCTACGGAATTATCATAGGTGTGGTTACTGTAATTATCAGAGGCTTTGCCCTATTCTCAGGTGGTATGATGTTTGCAATCCTTATAGGCAACACTTTTGGACCTATAATCGATTATGCAGTAAGAAAGAGTCAACAAGCTAAAAAAGCAAAACAAAAGGAGATGGCAGCATGAGTAAGAAAAAATCAATGGTAAAACCTGTTATCTTTATGATTATATTGTCCGTAATCTTGACTTTTATTTTAGCTTTTGTAAATGAAATCACTAGCCCAAAGATATCAGAAAATACAGAGCTTGCCCTAATGGAAAAGATCCTATATGTTTTTGATATCGACTATGAAGCAAATGACCCTGAATCTATAAAGGCTACCTTCAACGAAAATGTAGAAGAAGACGAATACGATGGTAAGCCATTGTTTGTCTATAAGCCAAGTGGTGACGTTGAGGGATATGCTGTTCAAGTTAACGGACCAGGTCTTTGGGGATCTATCTCAGGTTATGTAGGAGTCAGTGCTGACTTTAATAGCCTCCTTGGTATTTCCTTTACAGAACAAGATGAAACACCAGGACTAGGTGGTCGTATCGAAGAGGAAGAGTACAAGATCCAATATAGGGGTCTTGATATAGAAGGAAAGGATAGCGACTTTGTTATCAACAAGCCTGCCCCAGGTGGCAATATCGATGCCATATCAGGTGCTACTCAAACCTCAACCTTTGTTGTCGACTTAGTAAATAAGGATCTTCAAAGTTTCATAGAAGATATGGGAGGAAATAAGTAATGAAGAAATACAAAGAAATTCTAAAAAATGGAATACTCCACGACAATCCCGTATTAGTACAAGTAATAGGAATTTGTTCTGCCCTAGCAGTTACAAACCTTGCCCTAAACTCATTGATAATGGGCCTTGCCCTTACTTTTACTACAGCCCTATCATCTTTTATAATCTCATTAATAAAGGATGTAACTCCTAAGCACATTAGGATGGTTGTTCAAGTATTTGTAATATCATTCTTCGTAATCTTGGTAGATATCTTCCTCAAGGCCTACATGCCAGAAATGAGCAAGACACTTGGACCTTATGTAGGACTTATCATTACCAACTGTATTATCATGGGTAGGGCTGAAGCCTTTGCTATATCAAATCCACCAGTAGATTCTCTAGTAGATGGATTTGCAGCAGGTATTGGTTATACTCTAGTTTTATTGGCAGTAGCAATCATTCGTGAAATACTAGGATTCGGTGCAGTGTTTGGTATACAAATCCTACCAGATAGCCGGACACCTCGGATCTTGATGGTAATGCCACCAGGAGCCTTCTTCATCCTACCTATTATAATGTGGGTTGCTTATAATTTAATGAATAAAAAGAAAGGAGCTAAAAACTAATGACTATACATCCATTGGTAATATTCTTTGCATCAATTTTTACGAGCAATATGATTTTCTCAAACTTCTTGGGAATGTGCTCCTTTATATCAGTTAGTAAAGAAGTTGAAACAGCAACAGGACTTGGAATAGCAGTAACTTTCGTACTTACAGTAACTACAATTTTGAACTATTTTGTTTACAAGCTCTTGATTTACTTTAACCTTGAGTATTTGAGATTTATAGTCTTCATCATTGTAATTGCGGCCTTCGTACAAGTGCTCGAAATGTTCCTAGAAAGATATATCGAAAATCTCTACTATGCCCTAGGAATCTTCCTCCCACTTATAACTGTAAACTGTGCCATCCTTGGTGTATCACTATTTATGGTTATCAGAGAATACAACTTCCTACAAACAGTATTCTTCGGTATGGGTTCAGGTATTGGTTGGGCTTTGGCTATAATTTCTATGGCAGGCATCAGAAGTCGTATCAACGAAAATATCCTACCTGAAGGACTTAGAGGAGCTCCAATCACACTAATAATAACAGGAATCATGGCACTAGCCTTCATAGGATTCTCTGGTATAGTACAAATTTCTTAGGAGTTATTATGGGTCAAATTTTAATAACAACTTTAGTAATCACAGTAATCTCTGCAGTCCTCGCCATTATCTTAACTATAGCAGATAGGATAATGAATGACTATGGCGAAGTTACAATTACTATCAACGATGAGAAAAACTTAAATGTAGATGGTGGATCAAGCCTCCTATCTTCCCTTACAAGTCAAAAGATCTTCATCCCATCAGCTTGTGGTGGTAAGGGATCATGTGGTTATTGTAAGGTAAAGGTCCTTGATGGTGCAGGCCCAGTCCTCGCAACCGAAAAACCTTGGCTATCAGAAGAAGAGCTTGCCAATAATACAAGACTTTCTTGCCAAATCAAGGTTAAACAAGACCTAAAAATCGAAATTCCAGAAGAACTATTCAATGTAAAAGAGTTTGAAACAACCCTAGTTGAAAAGGAAATGGTAACAGATAGGATAGCTAAAATTAGACTTGAACTACCTGAAGGTGAAAAAGTTTCATTCAAGCCTGGTCAATTTATGCAAATAAAAACCAAGCCTTACAAGGGTGGTAAGGACTATGAAGGCTCTGATGAATCTGTTATAAGAGCCTACTCAATAGCATCATCTATCAAAGATGAAAACCACTTGGAGTTCTTGATTGGTTATACCAAGGGTATCTGTACAACCTATATCCACAAGGTATTAGAAGTAGGAGATAAGGTTGAAGTTACTGGTCCTTATGGTGATTTCTACTACAAGGATGATGATAGTGACGAAATCCTACTAATCGCAGCAGGTACTGGTTTTGCACCAATTAGGTCAATCCTCTACCATATGAGGGATAATGACATCCAAAAACCTGCAAGGTTCTACTTCGGAGCCAGGACTCCAGACGACCTCTTCTTGGTTGATGAAATGAAGATGTTCGAAGAAGAATTAAACGACTACAAGTTCATGCCTACCCTATCAAGGGCTGATGATTACCCTGACTGGGCAGGAGACAGGGGAAGAGTTAATAAGTCTATCGATAAGTATGTAAAAGAAGATGTAAAATACTCAGCCTACCTCTGTGGTAGTCCTAAGATGATTGAAGGTATTGTTAAAGACCTCAAAGACAGAGCTGTTGGAGAAGATAAGATATTCTTTGATGAGTTCTAGAAATATAAGATTAGTGCCAGGCCAAGTTGTGGCTTGGTACTTTTTTTGTCCATTTTTATCTCATGAACAGCATATGAAAGTCCTTTCAAAAATATAATAAATGCCTTAGATAAGAAAAAGAGATAAGACCCAGTACGGATCCTATCCCATATAATTTATCAATTTATTATTTTCCTACATCAAAACACCAAATGGCTTAGCAAGTTTACCTACTATCTTGTAGCCTAGTTTGATATTTTCAGCATCTTTTTTAGTGATTTCTATTCCTATTTGGAAGAATATTTTGAAGTCCTCTTCGATTTGCTCGATTGCCTCAGCGTCATACATCAAGACCCCACATTCGAAGTTATGGAAGAGAGACCTATGGTCAACATTTACAGTACCTACCATAGCGACCTTGCCATCTGATAGCCATACCTTGGAATGGACAAAGCCTGGAGTATATTCTATAATCCTAACTCCCGCCTTTATTAGTTCCTTGTAGTTATCTTGGGTTAGGGCAAAGACTATCTTCTTATCAGGTATATGAGGCACACAGATTCTTACATCTACTCCCCTATGGCTTGCAAGTTTGAGTCCATTCATTATTTCATCATCTATGATGAGATAAGGTGTCATAAGGTAGAGGTAGGATTTGGATGAATAAATCATATCCATAAGGATGCTCTTGGATACGGCTTCATCATCTAATGGGTTATCAGAAAATGGTATATAGGTTCCCCTACCCTCTTCATATGGGTAATTCTTTAGGTAAGGGAAGAAGTCCTCTACCCTATCTCCAGTTGAATCCCATATTGAGAGGAAGAGAATAGTAAAGGCATTGACTGCTGATCCTTCTACCCTTACACCACAGTCCTTCCAGTGGCCAAATCTCTCATACTCATTGATATATTCGTCAGCTAAGTTGATACCACCTGTATAGGCAAGTTTTCCATCAACAACCATAATCTTCCTATGGTCCCTATTGTTTAGGTAGGTAGAAATTATAGGATACATCTTAGAAAATACCCTACATTCTATACCAAGGGATTCTACTTCTTCGACAAAATTAGGTTTGAGCCTGGTGATAAAGTTACTACCATCTATCAAGAGTCTAACCTTGACCCCTTCATTTACCTTCTTGACTAGCTCTTCTAGGAGGCTCCCCCACATTAAGCCGTAGTCGACTATAAAAAATTCCAAAAAGATAAATTCCTTGGCACTTCTTATATCATCTACCATAGCTTCAAACATATCATCTCCAACCTTAAAATAAGTTGACTTAGTATCCTTGAAGGCTTGGAAATGGCATACTTTGTCCAAGTAGTTGGCTATTGGGTAGAAGGAGCTTTCATTTTCTTTTATATAGTGGTAAAGCTCTGGCTTATCGTCCACATAATTTTGTGACTCATGGTAGATATCAACTACCTTTTGTTGCTCCATCCTATAACCAAGGCTTCTGTGGCTAAGGGCAAAGAGGATAATACCAAATATTGGAAATATTGCTATAAGTAGTAGCCAGGAGTTTTTATTTTCACTTGATACAGAGTTCATATTAATAATTACCATCATCAAGATAACCCTAACTAAAGCATTACCTCCTATGGTTAGAGTTATATTTGGTTTCAAGCGATTGTAAATAAAAACCATAAGCATGATTTGGGCTAGTACTATAAATAGAAACAAGCCGGCACGTGAAAAAATTAGGCTGAAAATTCCCTTCTTGGTTTTTTCAACATATTTATTTTCATTTATTTTGTTTACAATTTCTGATCTTTTCATAATTTTATTATATCAAATTTCATTGGCTTTTTAAATACTTGTTTGACTTAAAGTGGATATAATCATAAGATATAAGTTGAGGTGTTTTATGAAAAAAATATTGGTTATAAATGATTTTGTTTCTTTGGGTAAAATGGCAGGCAAGATGATGGACGCTATCCTATCATACAAGAACTACGATGTCTTTTTCCTACCAACTGCCCTTATTGCAAACAACTTTTCTTATGGAAAAAATGCAGAACTTGATACTACAGAATACCTAAAGTCAGCCCTTGATAATTGGGAGGACATAGGTTTTAAATTCGACCTTATCTTTATTGGTTATATCAACTCAAAAGAACAAAAGGATATCTTGATCGATTATATAAATAAGCTTTCTTACAAGCCAACAATCTTTGTAGACCCTATTATGGGAGATGATGGAAGTCTTTATAAGGGCCTAGATCAGTCCATGGTCGATAACTACAAGGACCTAGTCAAAATTGCTGACCTAATAAGTCCTAACCAAACAGAAGCAGAGCTTTTGAATATGGACCTTAAGTCCCTTGGCATATCCTACTTCATAACTTCAAAAAACGAAGGAGACAAGTACTTTGTAGAAGGCTTTGACAAGGAAGAATTCACTATCCCTTTTGAGAAGCTCCCAGGAAGACTTACAGGAACTGGAGATATGTTCGATGGATTTTTGATAATATATCTCCTAGAGGGAAAATCCTTAGAAGAAGCGGGCAAAAAAACAGTAGAGCTAATCTCTAAGATCTACAAGCTCGCCATAGAAGAAGCTTCTAATGAAAATATCAATATAGAAAGATACCTCTATCTAATGGATTAGAAAGCCTATCGTGGAGTATAAAACATATTTTAAAAAAGCCCTAGCAGTTGCCTGGCCTGCCCTCTTGGAATTTTTCTTTACATCCCTAGCTGACATCATAGATACCTTTATGGTTTCAGGTCTTGGGCCAAGTGCTGTCGCTGCTGTAGGCCTTACCACCCAGCCCAAATTTATAGCCCTTTCGGTATTTTTCGCTATAAATGCTGCTGTAAGTGCCTTGGTAGCTAGAAGACAAGGGGAAGAAGATCGTAAGGCAGCCAACCTTACCTTGATTACCGCTATCTACATTACCTTAGCCTTTGTAGTAATAGCTGATTTGATTCTGATGCCCCTCTCATCATCCATCTTGCGTTTTGCTGGATCATCTCCAGATACCCATGACCTAGCTAATTCCTATTACCTAATAATCATGGGAGGGATAGTATTTAATGCCCTATCTACCTTGATAAACGCTGGACACAGGGGATGTGGTAACACAAGGATTGCCTTCATATCAAACCTAGTAAGCTCCCTTGTAAATATTACCTTCAACTACCTACTTATTTATGGAAACTTCGGCTTTCCAAAGCTTGGTATAAGGGGAGCGGCAATAGCTACAGTCCTTGGAACCTTTATAGCAACCCTAATGTGCCTTTTATCATTAACTAGGAAAGATTCCTACCTTAACTTTAGGTGGATCAAGAAGGCAAACTTCGCCTTTAGCAAGAAGGTGGCAAGGTCTATTGGAGGCCTAGGCTTTAATATCCTTGTAGAAAATGTTTCAATGAGGATAGGATTTTTCATAACTGCAGTTACAGCAGCAAAACTAGGAACAGATTCCTTTGCAGCCCACAATGTCGGTATGAACCTCCTATCTATGACCTTCTCCTTTGGTAATGGTATGCAAGTAGCATCCATATCCCTTACAGGAAATGCCCTAGGTGCTGGCAAGAAAAAACTCGCCATGGTCTATGGCAAGGTATGCCAAAGAATTGGCCTTATAATCTCCATAATCACATCTATTATCCTACTCGCATTTGGAGATAAGATCTTCTACCTCTTCTTTGCTGAGAGCCATATAGTAGAAAAGGGAGAGCTAATAGTGAGGTTCTTGACTGTTATAGTCCTCCTCCAAATATCCCAAGTAATCTATGGAGGATGCTTGAGGGCTGCTGGAGATGTAAAATACCCCCTCTTTGTAGCCTTAATCTCTGTAACCTTTATAAGGTCAGCCGTAACGCTCCTATCAGTAAACATCCTAGGACTAGGACTTGCTGGAATCTGGCTAGGAATATTGTCAGACCAAGCATCAAGATTTATCTTACTAAGACATAGGTTTAACAAGGGAGATTGGCTAAATTACGAAATTTAATAATCCAATTGAAAAGAGCAATACAAAACGGAAGGAATTTCTTAGCAAAACATTTCTTCCGTTCTTATATTTTTATTTAATTTTCTTGATGCCTTCTAGCAAGTTTTCAAATTCTTCTTGGCTTAGGCCGTATTGTCCAAAGCTTGTTTTCTTTGGATCGTGGAAGTCTGATCCTCCACTAATTAGGAGGTTGTACTCTCTAGCATATTTTTTACTTGTGAGGAAGTCTTCTTCCCTACCCCTACTGTGGTTAACTTCTATTCCCCTAAGGCCGTAGCCTAGATATTTTTTGATTTCGCTATAGTTATCATATAGGAAGGGGTGGGCTATGAAGGGGATGGATCCATCTTCTAATGCTGCTTCTATCCCTTTTTTGACATCAATGTAGCCCATCTTGCGGTTTTTGGTCTTATCCTTTTGGCCACCAAAGATGTTTTTGTAGGTAAAGAAGTCTCTCTTTTCTGGATACCTATCCCTTAGGTATTCGAGGATGTTTGACTTAAATACTATGGAGTAGGGAGAATATTTTTTTACTCTAGGGTAGTCTATGTCATAGCCTTCTGCTTGGAGTTTTTTGATTGACTCCTTGTGGTTTTCTTCCCTACTTGCTAGCGTCCTATCACATACTTCCTTGATGTGGGGCGACTCATCTTTTAGGAACAAGGCTAGGATATGGACTTTCTTGTCTACCTCATAGTCATAGCAGCTCATCTCGACCCCCTTGACTAGGTCTATGCCAAGTTTATTAGCCTTAGTTTTGACTAGGTCAAGGTGGTCAAACTTATCATGGTCGGTTAGGGCTAGGACCCTTATGCCTGAGTCCTTGGCAAGCTCTAGGAGCTCGTCTATATCTAGGAGGCCATCGCTATATCTAGAATGGCTGTGCAAGTCTGCATATATCATAATTACCTCTTTTCTGTTTAGCCTTCAAAACAAAAGACCCATAGCATAAGCTACAGGCCTTCTTCTTAGTTAGCTGCCTTTAGTTTGACAGCAGATGTCAAAATATCTGAATAAGTATATGATACTGTTCTTTCGACATCGAAATCGTTACTAATTTTTACTGTAAATACACTAGGAAAGGCGTTAACTATAACTCCAGTGTCAACCTTGACACGTTTCCTTCCCATATCAGCTTTGAGAATAACTTCCTTACCAACACTTTTCTTTACTTCGTTTCTAATATCTTGAACTGATTTGTGTGCCATTTAATCATCCTCTCATTCGATTCTATTAACAATTATACTATGGCCACAAGCCTCTGTCAAGTTAAAGATTTATTATACATTAGTCTTTACTATTGTCAAATATTTTATATTAATTTCCAGATATTTTTTGTAAATTGTACCGGATCTTCTATATCTAGGCCTTCGATGAGCCTTGCTTGATCATATAGAAGGGATATAAGCTCTTTGGCCTTATCCTTATCATCTTCATAGGCCTTGGTTAAAAGTTCGTAAGCCTTGGAAGATTTATTGATTTCTAAGACCTTATCAGCCTTGACTCTAACAGGACTTACTTGACCCTTGAGGTTTTTTTCCATCTCTATTGATACATCTCCCCTTTGTTTAATCATTGATGGGAGGTCCTTTAATTTATCTGATAGTTTTACATCTACTACATCATCAGGGGTGTTTCCCTTTATGAAGTCTATTAGTCCCTTGGTCTCTGTCTCTTCGCTTTCTTCCTTTTCTTCGCTATCGTCTTGGTTGATTGATTTAAAGGCTAAGTCCTCGTAGTCTCTTAGCATCTTGATTAGGAATTCATCAATCCTTTGATCAAGTAAGAGGACATCCCTGCCTTCTTCCACCATGGTTAGGGCTGGGGTGTTCTTAATCTTGTCGATACTATCGCCTACTGCATAGAGGATTTCTGTATTTGTTGACTTCATATTATCCTTGTATTCTTTAAGGCTAATTAACTTATCTTCTCTTAGAGAGTAGAATAAGAGCAAGTCTTGGAGGTCTTCCTTCTTTGACCCGTAGGATTCATAGATTGATGCCTTGATATTGTTGCCAAATTCCTTAAAAAATTTCTCGTACTTGTCCCTATCATTTTTGAGGAGGTCTTCTAGGTGGGTCTTGATTTTCTTGTTGACTTGCTTGGCTATTAGCATAACTTGCCTATCTTGTTGGAGGGTTTCCCTTGATATATTTAGCTTGATATCATCACTTTCTACCACACCCTTGACAAATGAATAGGCATCATCAACTATATCCTCGCTCTTTTCCATAATTTTTACCCCATGGGAGTATAGCTCAAGGCCCTTCTTGTAGTCCTTAGAATAGTAATCAAATGGAGCCTTTTGTGGGATGTATATTAGTCCTCTTACATTGATAAGTCCCTCTACATTAAAGTGGATCCAAGAAAGTGGCTTATCGAAGCCGTAGCGACTTTCCATATAGAAGTTCTCATAGTCCTCATCGCTTAGGTCCTTCTTATCCTTCTTCCAAATAGGCTTATCAGAATTAAGGATGTCATAGTCCTTGTAGTCTTCGTATTTTGGATCATCCTCTGTAGAATCTTCTGCCACCCTTGTCTTAGTAACTAGCATCTTGATTGGGTACCTGATGTAGTTAGAATACCTGTTGACAAGCTCTCTTAACCTATATTGGTCAAGGAATTGGTCATAATCAAAGTCTTCTCCTGATTCCTTTAGGTAGAGGGTTATATCTGTACCAGGAGTCGCCTTTTTGCTTTCAGTGATTTCAAATCCTTCAGCATTCTCACTCTCCCACTTGTAGGCCTTATCTTCCCCAAACTTCTTGGTCTCAACTACTATCCTATCAGCTACCATAAAGGCAGAATAAAAGCCCACACCAAATTGGCCTATTAGCTCATTTAAATCAGAAGATTCAAC
This sequence comes from Anaerococcus sp., assembly GCA_022780515.1. Classification (GTDB taxonomy): domain Bacteria; phylum Bacillota; class Clostridia; order Tissierellales; family Peptoniphilaceae; genus Anaerococcus. Next base: position 47,389 of record JALEUV010000071.1, read on the forward strand.
TGACTCCCTAAAGGCTTCTGTACCGGACTTGGCAATAGTTCCTAGGTTCTCTACTAGGTCTTCTTCATTCATACCAATACCGGTATCCCTTATGGTAAGAGTCCTCTCATCTTCATTAGGGATAAGTTCGATATAATAATTATCCTTGTTGGTAGGATTATCAGACTTAAGATCCATATAATAAAGCTTATCTATGGCATCTGATCCATTTGAGATAAGCTCCCTCAAAAATATTTCTTTATTAGTATAAATGGAATTTATCATTAAATCCATTACTTTTTTGGCTTCTGCCTTAAATTCTTTTTTCATATTTCCTCCTTAGCACTCTACATCTTTGACTGCTAACATTATACTAAGAAGTTAAATTATTTCAATCTAAGATAGGTAAATATAATTACCAAAGAACATAGAAAAAGCCGCTATTACTATAAATATATGAAAAATCGCGTGGTTATAAGGAAGGTCCTTCCTAGAATATAGGTAGGCTCCCAGGGTATAAAAAATTCCCCCGACTAGCAAATAGATCAAAAATCCCACACCAATTTGCTTATAGATTTGGTAAACCAAAAATACTGAAATCCATCCCATAATTATATAGATGGCCATGGCAAGCCCTGCAACTTTTTCTTCCATGCCTTTAGAAAAGGCAAGAGCATTCATAAGGATGCCAATGATTGCGAGAATCCACACCACAATAAAGATCACATTGGATAGGCTACTCTTAAGACCTATTAAAGTAACAGGACTAAAAGAGCCTGCAATGGTCAGATAAATCACCGAATGGTCGATTGCCCTAAAAATCTTCCTAAGCTTCTCATCCCTCATAGAGTGATAGAGACTTGATGATAAAAACATAATAGCCACCGAAATAAAATAAAGGCTCCAGGCAAGGCCTCCCAAAAGATCTCCCTTCTTTACGACCTTTATAATAGTTGGCACAAAAGTTAGGATAGTGAGGATTAGGCCTAGGACATGGGTCCATATATTGATTCTCTCTTCTGTCTTTGAATAGAGCTTGGCTTTCATAGATCCTCCTCGCTTAATTCCTTGAGCCTCCTTGACTTTTCAACAAGTCTGTGTTGGACTTCCTTCCTTCTTGTTATCAGGCTTTCTTTATTATCCCTCATCTTGGCCCTCGCCCTAATTGTAATAAAACTAAGACTTGCCACAAATGTTATAATAAAAATCGCCATGGCCTGGTCCTTAGCAAAAGGCAAGAGCTGACTTACCAGCAAAACTCCTAGGGATATGCCCAAGGGAATAAAAAATAATTTAGTAAAGGGTAGGTTCTTGTCCAAAGAATTAAGCTCAACTTGAATATCTTCAAGGATCTTCCTATCCTTCATTATATCTTCTAATAATTTTTCTCTACTTTCCATAATAATCTCCTAACTTTATTATACATTTTTATGAACTTTATCAATCCCTAGTAAAACGCTTTGAATTCATATAGATTTATGGTAAAATAAATATTAGTTAGGAGGTCGAATATGGCTTTACAAGATAATAAAACAAGCGATACAACAAAGAAACAAGAAATCACCAGAGATATGATCATAGGTGAGATTATTCAAATAAAACCAGAGGCTATCAACACCTTATTAATGGCAGGTATGGGATGCATTGCATGTCCATCTTCCCTATACGAGAGCCTAGAAGAAGCCTGCATGGTTCACGGTATGGACATTGACTATCTCTTAGAAGAGCTAAATAAATAAGGGCTTAACTTATTAAGTAAATATAATATACAGAAGCAAGGAACCGGGTGGAGTGCATACCCGGTTCTTTTTTTATTCTCGATCCTTTATAAGCCTATATAGGATACTTGCTAACTCCCAGGATTTGCCGGAAGAAAATTAAGTATATTTGACTATCCCAACAAAAGCCTAATTGGCAATTACTTTATCAATGTATATTTTATTAAATGTATATTTTATTATAGGAAGAGTATTCATCTCTTTCTTCCTGATCTACCAGCAAAATTCCCATATTCAAGTTTTCCAAATATTTAATTATATTCATTTTGACAGCTCTATCTATAGATGACAGATTTTTATCAATTAATAGGAATCCAACATTTTTTCTAAGTGCCCTTAAAATAGCAATCCTATCTATTTGACCACCAGATAGTTCTTTATCTGATAGGATATCCCTATTGTCAAGATCTTCCAAAGAAAAGATATTTAACAGCTCGTCATAATTATATACATCATCACCCAGGCTTATATTCTCATACAAATTCTCATTAACTATAGAAGAATTTTTAAATATCAAAGGGTATCTATATGATTTGGATAGGGCTTTCAAAATCCTTGTCTTACCTGATCCGTTTTTTCCTATAAGGACATTAATAGTATTTTCTTTTAACTTATCTTTTAGCCAGTCACAAGCTATAAAATCTTCTGCTTCAATTTTTATACTAGAAATCTTTTTATTAAAGGAGTCAATATTTACCCCAAGCTCCCTATAAATTATAGTAAATGATGATATATAAGTTGCGAGATCATTTATAGAAAAGCTATAAGAAATAAATAAGCTCACATCTCCTGGACTAAGCTTAGCTATGATTGAACCAAGTAATATTATTATAATATTTAGGTCAACCATCATGTCATTAGCTACAGAAATTAGACCTTTAAACTGCCCGTATTTAATCTTATCATCCTTATTCTTAGCTAATAAGTACCCATGCCTTTTATAAATTGTATCTTCCAAAGACTTTATCCTTATAGATCTTGCATCTTCGATGATTTTTTGGAAAGATTCAATAATTTTTGATTCATTGTCTCTTATTTCATTACTTCTATCATAAATTTTATCCTTTAGAGCATTACTTATAAAAAATATTAATAGAGGTACTAACATCACCAGTATTGTAATATAAACATTAATTGACATCATAATTATAAAGGCAATTATAATCCCCAGCAGATTACAAAAAGTATCAATACCATATGATATTGTACCAACTATTGAGTTAACATCGTTTTGAATAATATCAACCAAATCGTGAACTTGACTGTCTGTTAAAGCCACTTTTTCATTAGCCTTAGTTATTATTCTTTGATACAAACTATCCGCCCGCTTATGTTGAGCTTTGATGTCCGCATCAGCACCCAGCTTGATAAGTAGGGTTCTAAGCCCGAAGAAAACTATATATAAAATTACTATAATATACAAGCTATCTTTGAAATTCGCATCAAAATACAATTTTAACAGGTAAGCCAATAAAATAGGAATATTATGAGCAAATAACCATATCATAATATCTACTATAAAATAGTCTTTTGATTCCTTGATTATATCTATAAGTTTAATTTCTTTCAAGATCTATCACCTCATCTACCCTGTCAATTATCCTCTTCTCATGACTAATGATTAGAACAATTTTGTCTGTATTTTTAATCAAATCAAAAAATAGAGAACACTTAGTTTCATCTACACCCAAAAAAATCTCATCCAAAATAAGTATATCCTTGTTTGATAAGAGAGCTTTTATTATAAATAAACTCCTATATTCTCCATCAGATAAGTCACTTGTTTTATCATCAAAGCTTTTATTCATACCGAAGGTTTTTAGTAATTTAGCACTTTCTTCACTTTCATTTAAAATATCTCCTATAAGTGAACTATCATTTGCCCTAATTCTTTGATCCATGTATTCTAATCTTTTAGAAATTTCTCCTTTTCTTAAATCTCTTATATCTATACCGTTATATTTTATAGCTCCCCCATCGACATCAAATAATCTTGCTATCAAGTTAATAAGAGTAGACTTACCTGAGCCCGAAGGAGAAGATAAACCGTAAAGCTTATCGGTCAAACTTAAATTAAAATTTTTAAAAATAAGTTTATTAGTGCTAGGATAAGAGAAATTAACATTATCTAAAGTAATTTCAATTACTTTATCATCCAAAGTCCTATCACCATAAGACATTTTTCTAAATTTTTCGAGTTCTTCGAGTCTTCTTTTGGATTCTCCAACATTTGGTAGACTCTCCAATTGAAGTCTTACATCATAGATAGGATCCTCAATCAAATCTATATAGTAGATAAATAAATACAAACTTCCTATAGATAAAATATTATTCTTAAGTGTAAAAATTCCTAAAACTAATATAAGTATCTTCATAAGACCAAAAATTGATATAGAGCTTAACCGATACTCATAGGATATAAAATTTGAAACTACTTCCTTATTGAAAAAATCTACAATTCCGGATCTTAATCTGCCTACTAAATATTTACCCTTACCGATAAAAGAAAATTCATCCAAGAGACTGAGAGTCTCAGAAAATAATCCAACCATCCTATCATATGATTCATTACTTTGCCTAACCTTATCCGAAGATTTTTCCTTTATTCTCTTAAACAAATAGAATAAAAACAAAATCATTAAGACGAAAACTATAGACATATAGGACAGTTTCTTAAAAGATACATAAAGAATGCCGGCAAGTAAAAGAGCATTTTTAAATAAAATAGACAAGAAATTGATCAAAAAATCTATCAATACTTGTATATCATTATTTAAATTAATAAGCTTTCCCTTATCAACTGATACAATATCCAGATAATTACTATATAAGACTTTCTCTACAAGGTCTTTTTTCATTGAAAATTCAAAATAATTTTCCAAATAATTAACCAATAAAAGATCCACTAATTTTAAGATATTTTTCCCTACCAATAAAGCTATTATTATTAACGCTATTTGTATAAGCAAGTTTTGACTTCCCATATTATCAATAAACTTTGATATATAGGAAGGATAAATAATCATAATAAGCGATATAAGGATTAAAAATAGGGTATGTATCCCAATAATAAATTTATTTTTTGCTTTCATTTTTCCTCACTTAACACTATTTTTG
>JALEUV010000088.1 GCA_022780515.1 Anaerococcus sp.
TTAAGAACTATAAATGCAAAGGCCTCCATTTACTTATTCGATGAGCCCTTTGAAGGAGTAGATCCTGTTAACAAAGAAATAATGAAGGATATAATAAGAAATCTAGCCAAGGATAAGATTGTTCTAATAATTACCCATGATTATGAGGATTTAGCTAATCTTTACTACGAAGATATAAAGCTTAAATAATCAAAACTACAAGCTTAGCTCGTAGTTTTGATTTCGCTCTCTTTCGTTCGCTCAACTCACTAAAGTGGACATTTAAAAGGCTATTGCCTTAGCAAAAGCCCCTACCTTCTTTTTTCTTTTACATAATCACAGTTTGAGCATCTGATTTCGTCTGTTGACCTGTTTTTCTTGTGAACCAAAAGTGAGCCACACTTTGGACAGGTGTCTCCTGTTGGAGGATCCCAGAGGGCGAAGTCACATTTTGGATAGTTGGAACAACCATAAAATCTCTTGCCTTTTTTGCTGACCTTCTCGATTAGCTCTCCATCACCACATTGAGGGCATTTGACTCCGGTAGATTTAACAATTGACCTTGTATAGTCGCAATCAGGAAAACCGGTACATCCTATGAATTTACCATTTCTCCCGTGTTTTATGGCGAGATTTCTCCCGCACTTTGGACATTTTTCGTCAAGGACTTCATCCTTTATGGTATAGTCCTTGCTATCTTTTTTTACTTCCTTCATATCCTTTTCAAAGCTTGAGTAGAAGCTTTCGAGGTCATTTTTCCAGAAGGATTCTCCCTCTGCAATCTTGTCGAGCTTATCTTCCATAGCTGCTGTAAATTCTATATTTATAAAGTCCTCGAAGTTTTCCTGGAGGAATTGGTTGACAGTTATACCTAGTTCTGTTGGATAAATGGACTTCCCTTCAAATTCTACGTAGTTTCTGCTTATTATTTGGTTGATGGTAGCAGAATAGGTAGAAGGTCTGCCTATGCCATATTCTTCTAGGGTCTTTACTAGGGAAGCCTCGGTGTACCTTGCTGGAGGCTTGGTAAAGTGTTGGTCCTTATCAATCTTTTCTGCTCCGAAGACATCTCCTTCTTTGAGGTCTGGGAGGATATTTTCATTTTCCTTGTTTGGATTTAGCTTGTTATAGCCTTCAAAAATCGTAATCTTACCATTGGCCTTAAAGATAATTCCTTCATTATCTAGGCTAACTTGGGTTGATTCATATACATAGTCGCTCATTTGGCTAGCTACTACCCTTTGCCAGATTAGCTTGTAGAGTTTGTATTGGGCATCTGATAGGTAGTCCTTTATCTCTATTGGAGTCCTATATATTGATGTAGGTCTTATAGCCTCGTGGGCGTCTTGAGACCCCTTTTTCTTACCTTTATAGGTGTTACCCTTACCTGCGTAGTCAGGACCGTATTTTTCTTTGATGTAGGCTAGGGCATCCTTTACTATGTCCTTTGATATCCTATTGGCATCAGTTCTCATGTAGGTGATTAGTCCGACACTACCCTCACTGCCTATGTCTATACCTTCAAATAGTTGTTGGGCTAGTTGCATGGTAAACTTGGTCGAAAACCCCAACTTGTTGGATGCATCTTGTTGAAGGGTTGATGTTGTGTAAGGCTTTGGAGGTTTTCTTCTTTTTTTGGTTTTATTAACACCCACTACCTTAAATTTGTCTTTGGATATTTTATTTAGAATCTTGTTGGCACCATCTTCATTGGAAATTTTAATTTTTTTCTTATCATTGCCATAAAATTCTGAATCAAATTTCATTTTTTGGTAGTTGTGGTGGGCTGTTATTGTCCAGTATTCTTCTGGTTTGAAGTCGTCTATTTCTTTTTGCCTATCTACTACAAGTTTTAGGGCAACTGATTGGACTCTCCCAGCACTTAGGCCACTTTTTACCCTCTTCCATAGGAGGGGACTTAGCTCATAGCCTACTATCCTATCCATAACCCTCCTAGCCTGTTGGGCATCTACTAGGTCTTGGTTGATTTTTCTAGGGTGCTTCATGGCTTCCTTGACATTTTCCTTGGTTATTTCATGGAATTCTACCCTATTTTCATCCTTTGGGTCAAGGCCCAGCAGGTATTGGAGGTGCCAGCTTATAGCTTCTCCCTCCCTATCAGGGTCTGTCGCGAGATACACTTTCTCAGCCTTGGCTGATTCTTTTTTCAATTCATTTATAGTTTTTGCCTTGCCCCTTACATTTATATATTGGGGTTCGAAGTTATTTTCTATATCTACTCCAAACTTGCTCTTGGGAAGGTCTCTCAGGTGGCCTACTGTTGCCATAACCTTGTAATTTCTTCCAAGCATCTTTGATATTGACTTGGCTTTAGTAGGCGATTCTACTATAACTAAATTCTTAGCCAAATTATCACTCCTTTATTGTAAATTCGTCATTTCCTATGTTTTCTATATAATCTTTTAGCTCTAATGAAGTCAAGAGGTAATTTATTTCTTCGACTGGCTTATTAGTTAAGTCGACTAACTTATCTACGCCAATTGATGGATATTCTTTAATATATCTTACTACTAGACCTTCATCTTTATCAAGCCCACTTAGGTCCAAGGTCCTTTTTTCTTCTATCTTTTCTATCAAATAGTCAAGCTCTTCGATTATATCTTCTGCCCTTAGGACGAGTTTTGCCCCCTCTTGGATTAGTTTATTAGTTCCTTTGGAGTAAATGGAATTAATATTGCCTGGCACTGCAAAGACTTCCCTGCCTTGCTCTAGGGCACACTTGGTCGTTATCATTGTCCCTGATTTTTCCTTGGCTTCTACTACTACAGTTCCTAGGGAAATGCCTGATATGATCCTATTTCTCCTAGGGAAGTTGTAGGCAACAGGTTCTGTGCCTAGGGGAAACTCTGATAGGATAAGGCCCTTCTCCTCCATAGCTTGGTAGAGGTCCTTGTTTTGCTTGGGATATATCTTATCTATCCCACAACCTATAACTCCTATGGTTCTCTTGCCCCTATCAAGGGTCTCCCTATGGCAGGCTGCATCTATCCCATAGGCAAGACCTGACACAGTAGTAAGGCCGTAGCTCGCTATGTCGGTGCAGAGAGTCTTTGTTACCCACCTTCCATAGGGAGTGCATTTACGAGAGCCAACAAAGGCCAGGGAATTTTTGTCAGCTAGACTATCAAGCCTTCCCTTGTAGTAAAGGATAGCTGGCCTGTCGTCTATATTTCGTAGGTTAATAGGATAGTCCTCATCGAGAAAGGTTACATAGTCATAGCCATACCTTTTGACCTTGTCATAGTAGGACTTGAAGGCTTCGATATTTGTATCAGAGAAGATCTTTTCGTATTGCTTGTCTGTCAAAAAGTCATAGAACTTCCTATCCCCCTCAAAAAAATCATCAAAACCTGTCGCATCATAGATTTTTAAGATAAGGGAATTATTTAGGTAAATAAAATTTAAATAAAGGATTACTTCTTCCTTGGTCATCTTGAGATTCATTGGCTAAGCTTCCCTCCCATAGTTATTAGTCTATTTCCTTTAGGAATTTCTTGGCATAGGCCAGGTATTCTTCCATAACCTTAATTCTCGCATATTTTTTGTCATTGCCCTCTACTACAATCCATGGTGCATAGTCGGTGGTGGTCCTATCGAGCATTTCATTCATTGCTTCTATATATGGATCCCGCTTCTCCCTATTTCTCCAGTCTTCATCAGTTATCTTGTACCTCTTATCTGGTTCTATCTCCCTATCCTTAAACCTCTCTAGTTGGACATCCTTATCAATAACTACGAAGAACTTGAGGACCATGGTCTTGTTTTTAACTAGGAACTTCTCGAACTTCTTTATTTCTTCAAAGGCCCTGTCCCATTCTCCAATACTCGCAAAGCCCTCGATTCTCTCAACCATGACCCTACCATACCAAGACCTAGAGAAGATTGATACATAGCCCTTCTTGGCAAGTCTCTTGTAAAATCTCCATAGGTAGTGGTGGCTAAGTTCAAGCTCTGTTGGCGCTGAGATGGCATGGACTGTGTAGAGTCTAGGGTCTACATCCTTGATGAGCCTCTTTATGGCCCCATCCTTGCCGGCAGCATCTACTCCCTCAAAGACTAGGGCTGATGCTATGCCCTTGTCATAGAGCTTATACATGGTCTCTGCTACTTCTTCTTGGAGCTTATCCTTCTTTTCTTGATATTCTTCATCATCCATGGCCTTATCTAGGTCTAGATTTTCTATAGTGTGGGATTTTTTGTCATAGGACCTCTCGAAAGCTGTTTCATCCTTTTGTTGGTTACCGACTCTCTCTATACCTAGGGTTAGTATTTCAGCCAAAATCCCCAAGACTTCCTTGCTGGCATCCTTGGTATCATTGGCTTCGATGACATTCCACCTAGCGAAGTCAAAGCTAGTTTGGCCTATAATCTTTTCAAAGTTTTTCTTAAAGTCCTTGTGGTTTTTAACTTGCTTCTTATCAAGGTCTTTGACATAGAAAGATTGCTTGTAGGAATCCTTCAAGTCTTCTAGCCTTTCCTTTTGAGTTTTCTCGTCTATATCTAGGAAGATTTTTATTACTATGGCTTGGTCATCGGTTAGCATTTTTTCAAAATTTTCGATTTCTTCAACCTTAGCCTTGATCTCATCCTTACCAGCATCGAGATTTTCAAACAAGTCATAATAATAAGACTTGGTTTGGATTTTGATGTGGGATTTGGCTGGAGAATTGACCCAGGCATCCCTTATAAAAGAATAGTCCCCGTAGTCAGGATTATCCCCTGCTACATCTACATCAAAATACTTGGGGTTGAGGTCCTTGCTAAGTTGGCTCACTATATAGCCCCTACCAGAAGATTCCCAGCCGTCTATCAAGATCAATACTGGAATTTTGAAATTCTCGCATATCCTACTTATCCTCGCAAGGTTTGTCCTTAGCTCATCCTTTGAAAAATCAACAAATTTAAAGTCATCTTGTCTTATCTCGTTTACTTTCATAGTATCCTCCTTCTAAAAAGCGTTTTCTATATAATTCAACTCATTTTCTTCCATCAAGACTTCACACACGTCAAATCTCATTATATAATCAGTCAGATTTTTCTCTATAAGGAAGGCTTGGCTTGCCTTGATAATCCTCTGCTGCTTGGCAAAGTTCACAGCCTCCCTGGGGTTAGAGAAGTTCTTATTGGACCTTGTTTTTACCTCTACAAAGGCTATAAGTTTATCCTTCCTGGCAATTATATCGACTTCTCCATAGGGCTTCCTATAGTTTCTAGCAAGGATTTTATAAGATTTTTCTTCTAGGTAGGTGGCTACTAGATTTTCCCCGTAGTCACCCAGATTTTTCTTATAGGTCATAGATACTTAACTGCCTTTCGTGAAACTTCTTTAGGAAGCTTTGCCTGTGGATGGGGGTCTCCCCATATTCTTCTAGCGCCCTATAATGTGCCTTGGTCCCATAGCCCATATTGGTTTCAAAGCCATAGCCCCTATATATTTTAGCAAAGTTAATCATAATATCATCTCGTCTAACTTTGGCAAGGATAGAGGCAGCTGATATAGCATATTCTTTAAGGTCGCCCTTCACTATATTCAGCTGGTTGATATCAGTATTTATCCTCTCAGCATCTATCAAAACTATATCAGGTCTTAGCTTTAATTGATTTAGAGCATCCTCCATAGCCTTGTGGGTGGCATTTTTGATATTAATCTCATCAATCAAGCGAGGATTTCCATAGCCGTAGGCATAGGCGAGAGCGTCCTTTAGGATATCTTCCTTAAGAGCTAGCATCTTCTTGCGACTTAATTTCTTGGAGTCAGTGACTCCCTCTATATGAGAATCCTTCTTCATAATCACAGCACAAGCCACGACAGGTCCTGCCAGAGGTCCTCTGCCTACTTCATCGATCCCTGCTATGCAATTATATTTATCATAAATCTGTTTTTTAATTTTTTCGTTATAATCCGAGTATTTCATAATCTCTCCAAAGTTATCCTTCCGAGCTTGCCCGATCTAAAATCATTTAAAATGATATTTGCCACTCTGGTATAATCTATCTCACCCCCGCTTATAATTGCTCCACGTTTTTTGCCTATTGCTTCATAAATTTCTATAGGAGATAGACCTTCTACTCCTATTCCATATCGCTCCTTAAGATTTTTAGGATAAGATTCTTTCATTATATCTATAAATTTAAGGGTCAAATCCTCTATATTTACAACTTCATCTTTTATAGCATTTGTAAAAGAAAGATTTAGACCGGTTTTTTCGTCAAACTTAGGCCATAGGACACCGGGAGTATCCAATAGCTGTATATTAGATTTCGTCTTTATCCACTGCTTTGTTTGTGTTACTCCAGGTCTATTTCCAACTCTAGCTCCTTTTTTCTGAGAAACATTATTTATAAAGGTGGACTTGCCGGAATTTGGAACTCCTACTATCATTATTTTGATTAAAGGATTTTCTATACTCTTTTCCTTGTTCCTATCAAACTTTTCCTTCAAGAGTCCTTTGGCAAGGGAATAAATCTTGTCTACATTTACCCTTTCCTTGCTTGATAAGGCAAGAGAGGCAATCCCGCTTTCCTTAAATCTCTCTACCCATTTTTTATTTTCTTCTTTATCAGATAGGTCAGCCTTGTTCATAATAATCATCCTAGGCTTATCACCGATTATCTCATCTATCATGGGATTTCTACTAGATACGGGAATTCTCGCATCTATAATTTCCAAAACTATATCCACTAGTTTTAGATTATCTAATATCATTTCCTTGGTCTTTTTCATATGGCCTGGAAACCAGTTTATATTCATAGTCATTGTTTTCTCCTTGTTATGTATATATTATACAAAAAATCTTAGAAAATACACCTAACTAACAGTATTTTTAGACTATGAAAAATGGGAATATAAGGGCTATGGCTCTGGCAATTCTAGAAACGGATATTACCACAGAAGCTTAAAAACTAGATTTGGAGAGCTTGAGCTTCAAATGCCAAGAGATAGAGCAGGTGAATTTAATCAAGAAACGGCAAAAGAATATGATAGAAACACAGATAATCTGTAGAATATGCTCATCACTCTATACAAGAAAGGTATAACAACAAGAGAAATCAGATAAAACAAACAAAAAATATTTGGGCAAAGTAGTAGGATTTTTAATTATCCTTATTGGTTGTATATGTAAGTATGTATGTAGATAGTTAAATTGATTTGAACAATAGAAGATAAAATTTATTATTATTTGTTTATTGGAATTAATAGCACTTATGACTGTAGGTGCTATTTTTATATTACAAGAAAGGGATAAGTATGAAATATTTAGAAAAAATACGATAAG
>JALEUV010000108.1 GCA_022780515.1 Anaerococcus sp.
CTTATATGAATCCACCATTTTTAACTACTCATGCTGCTGTTGATAATAGGATGATTAAAAATAAGGATGCTATGATTACATCAGTAGTTTATCTGATATTGAATATAATAGGACTATTGATTAGTTTACCATATTGGAAAATTATAGGGTTGATTTAATTAAATATATTTTAATTGATTTAAAAGACATAAATTATTTAAATACTTATCTATAGACCTTATTGGTTGATGCGAATTATCTAAATCGCTTTTACTGATAAGGTTTATTTTTTAATTATCTGTAGCTAGGCAAGATCTGCCATCAGAAAAAGCAAATTTATTCCCCTTAGCCAAGAAATTTGTGATATAATAATAATATATAACACAAGGAGGGCTTATGGAAAATAGTAAAAAGACAAGAGTTAAGAAACGTGGAATTTTCAATGAAAATGGAGATATCAACCTCGCTGATAGAAAAATCATCCAAGGTAATACTACCAATCTCAACGATTTTAATAATATAAAATATCCATGGACATCAGACTGGTATAGGCAGGCGATGAATAATTTTTGGATACCTGAAGAGGTTAATTTGAATCAAGACATCAAGGATTATAGGAAGTTGGATCAATATGAAAAAGATGCCTATGATAGGATATTATCTTTTCTTACCTACCTAGATAGTATCCAAACAGCCAATCTACCAAACCTACAATCTTATATTACAGCAAATGAAATCAATCTTTGCCTATCAATCCAAACCTACCAAGAATCAATCCATTCCCAATCCTATTCTTATATCCTAGATACAATCTGCTCCCCTGAGGAAAGGACTAGGATCTTATACCTTTGGAAGGAAGATGAACACCTCCTAAAGAGAAATAAGTTTATAGGAGAGATATACAATGATTTCCTAGAAAATAATGACGAGTTTAACTTTATGAGGGTTCTAATAGCTAATTATATCCTAGAAGGTATCTACTTCTATTCAGGATTTTCCTTCTTCTACAATTTAGGAAGAAATGGCAAGATGCCTGGTACTGTCCAAGAAATCCGCTATATAAATAGGGATGAGAACACCCACCTATGGCTCTTTAGGTCCCTAATAAATGACCTTAAGAATGAAAGGGAAGACCTCTTTACAGATGAGCTTATGGAATACTATAGGGATATGTTAAAGGAGGGAGTAGAGCAAGAAATAGCCTGGGGCAAGTATGCTATTGGAAATAATATCTCAGGTCTTAATGAAAAAATGATCGAGGACTATATAAAGTACCTAGGTAACCTAAGGGCGACAGGACTTGGATTAAGAGCACTTTATGATGGCTGCAAGGAGATACCAGAGTCTATGAAATGGGTAGATGAGTATTCAGATCCTAACCAAGTAAAGACAGACTTCTTTGAGGCTAAAGTAACAGCCTACTCCAAATCATCTATTATAGAAGATGACCTATAAAATAAGAAATTTAAAGCATGGACCAGGTTTATTGATTTAACCTAGTTCATGTTTTTTATTGTCTTATAAAGACATTTCTAGCAGGTCATGGTCTATAAAAATATAGGCGATATTAGAATAAATATCCTTAGATAAGGGTATCACTTTTATTAAATACATAATTTATCCATAATTTTAAGATAGTTATAATAACTAGATAGGAGATTTTATGAAGGAATTAAGTGGAATTTTAGAATTTAAATGCCCTTATTGGGAGGACTTATCTGATGAGGGCCTTATGAGTAGGGAGGTTGTGGAATATATAAACGAGACCCTGGAGCCAATTTTTTTAGACAGAGGGCTAATAATACCTACCATGATTCAAACTTATTCTAAGTGGAAACTTCTTCCTGAGAGATATATTAAATACAAAAAGAAGAGTAGTTTATTGAATTGATTAAAGAGAGCTTAGTTGTGGTGAGATAAGTAGAGATTTTATAAATGAAGATATAAAGAAATTATTGGAGAAAAAGAACCTCATAACATCAAATAAGGCTGAGGTATCTAGAAACTTTAAAGAATTTGAAGCCATAGCCAAAAATACAGGAGGAAGTTTAGGTTCGATGCAGCAGTAGGGGGAGCTGTCCCTACTATAGAAAACCTCTACACCATAAGGACTCTCAATGATGTCAAGAAGGTTAGTGGGATATTTAATGGTTCTTGTAATTTTATCTTATCCAAGATGGAAGAGGGAATTGACTTTGACCAGGCAGTGAAAGAAGCCCAAAAACTTGGATTTGCAGAACTTGATCCATCAAATGATATAGATGGACTTGATTCAATGAGAAAGCTTAGACTTGCTGCAAGCATTCTTTTTAATAAGTCTATAAAAGAAGAAGATATAAACCTAGAAGGAATAAGAAAGATCACTAACAAGGACATAGAAGAAGCCAAGGCTAATAAGCAAAGATACAAATTAATAGCCTATGAAGATGATGAGGGAACCTATAGGGTAAGACCAGAACTTATCGATATAGACTCAAACTTTGGCGAGATAAAAGATAACGAAAATATCTTCCAAATAGAAAGCTCCAATGCCAAGATCCTAACCTTTATTGGGCCAGGGGCAGGTAAGAGGGAAACAGGCTTTGCTATATTAAACGACTTTTTAGATATATATATGAGATAATATAGAGAGAATTTAATAAAATTAGATAAAAATATGTGAATTGGTCTTGTGTATGCTCACACTTTTTCTTTAGAGAGTACCTAAGAAAATAAAATGCTTTAAATAATAAAATTTCTATTTACATTTTTAGCTAATAATGTATAATTTTTATGTGAATTTTACATAGATTTTACATAGTCTATTTAATAATTTAACATAGTAAGGAGGTGGCTAAAATTAAAAGTAAAAGAAATATTAGAATCTTTTCACTTGTAATATCTTTATTGGTTGTCCTTTTTTTACAATCATTCATAAAGAATTTTTCCTTTAAGGTTATTACAAATGGTGAGATTACTATAGAAGAAAATTCATTGAATAGTGTTAATTCAGATAAATTTAAGATTAATTCGATAAAGATTGGTAATGAACTCGTTAAATTAGATGAGGCAGACATCAAGGGATGGGAGATGGCAGATAATGATAGTGGCTACCCTATTGAAACACTTGATGATAGTGAGGAGAATTATATAAAATTTAAGCCTCCTTTTAAGCTCTTATTCCAAAAAATGACCCTTGATTTTGAAACAGGTCCCAAGTATTCAGAGGGGACTATTAAGTACCTAGATAACCATGTAACTACAATGTATGCCAACGATATAGATAAGGAATCCTATGTGGATATATACTATCCAGGATATTTATCTGTTGGCCTACAAGTTGTTTTGGCTATCCTTGCTGTGATATTTTTTGGAGAGTTTTTATATAGGATTATCGATAAGCTTATAAACCAAGGTTTTGATAGAGAGATGATTCTTGGTCTAGTCAAGGACTATAGCCTTAATTTTATAATCCTAGGGGTGGGGCTTTCTGTTATGTTTATAATCAAGAAAATGCTCTTGAAGGATGGTTGGTTTACAATCTTTGATACACCTTACACCTTTAATGATATAATAGCTCTCTTAGGCATAGTATTTTTGGCATCCCTAGGCCTTAAGAACATCTATAAGAATAATAGAGAAGGGAGAATTTTATCCCTTGTGAACTGGGTTTTATTTATAATAAATCCCCTAGTAAGTTTCTATATCCTAGAATCAGCCTACAATCCTACGTTTCAAGAAATAGAGTGGGAATTTGTCCTAATTAATACCCTAATTCTATTGTTGATCCAGGTATTTTTGTATGTGATAGTAAGAAAGAAGAGGATAGTTATGTTTATCATCCTCCTCCTATCCATATCCTTTGGTATAGCCAATGACTTCCTATATATATTGAGGGATTCGCCACTTATCCCAGCCTTCCTAGGTTCACTAGGGGTTGCGGCAGATGTGGCAAAGGGAACGGTCTTGAATGTAAACCCAAGCTCCCTTGAGGCCTTTACCTACGCTATTATATGGATCTTGGTAATCCTATCAGTCAAGGAAGATAAGGTAAATCTTAAGCTAAAGACCTATGCCAAGCAAGTAGGAGGATCCCTAGTAGCCTTTTCCCTTATCTTTGTCTTAAGTGTTAGCTACTTTTTAAGGCAAAGTAATGTGGGGGTTAACTTGTGGAGACCATCAAGGACTTACTATGTTGAGGGGGCAGTATATAGCTTTTATAGGATATTGGCCAAAGAAATCTTAACTGCTCCGGATGGATACGACAAGAGCAAAGTCGAAGAAACATTAGAAGCTTATTACAACAAAGAAGTAGCCACCAAGGAAGGACCAAAACCAAATATAATTATGATTCAATCAGAGGCCTTGGCAGACTACTATGGCAAGGGCAATATAAAAATGAACAAGGACCCTATAGAATTCCAAAGGTCCCTTAGTGAAAATACCATTCAAGGTAATACCTATGTGTCAGTCTTGGGTGGAGGAACGGTAAACTCAGAATATGAGGCCCTAACCTCTATACCTCTAACCTTCTTCCCACTTGGAGCCTATCCATTCCAACAATATATCAAGGAAGGTCATACGTCCATAGGTAGGGTATTGGAGGATCAGGGATATGAAACCTTTATAACCCACCCTAACAAGCCAACCAACTACTCAAGGCAAGAGGCTTGGCCTAATCTAGGTTTTAATAACTTGGCCTTTATGCCAGATTATGATCAAACTAGGAAGAACTTTACAGGCCATGACTATTTGAAGGACTCTGTGGTATATGACTTCATAAAGGAAAAGTATCAAAACAAGGGAGATAAACCTCTATTTTCCTATATAGTAACCATGCAAAACCATGGGGGCTACTTTACTAATTCCAAGGGAGTCTTAAAAATTGAGAATGATACCAAGGGAGATGACAAGGGGATAAATGACTATATAAACTTAGTCAAATCATCTGATGATGCCTTCAGGGACTTGGTCAAATTCTTTGAAAAGTATGATGAGCCAACCATAATATGTATATTTGGTGACCATCAACCACAAAACTATGCGGGCTTTATGGATCTCATAAAGTCTGGTGGCGAATATGACAATTCAGACATCTTCTATACTCCACTAACCATATGGGCTAACTATGATATAGAAGAAGAAAAAAATGTGAATATATCCCTAAACTACCTAACTCCTTACCTACTTGAAAAAGCTGGAGGAATAAAACTATCAGCCTACCAAAAATATTTGCTCGAAATGAAAGAAGACTACCCAATCCTTACAACCAAGCAAATATATGACAAGAAGGGTAGGGAAGTAAGTGAAGATAGTGAATTTATGGAAAGAAATAATAAGCTAAATTCATTAATATACTACGAAATAAAACAAGGAGACAAATCAGAAAAATACTTTGATCAAGCCTCCAAATAAAAAAGCTCTGAGCTTATGAACTGACCCCCCAAAAGTTAGACCCCAAAACTAACTTAAGGAGGTCGTTTTTTATACTAAAACATATTTAAATCATAACAAACTAACCAATCCCTATGGGTAATATCTTTTGACCATATCTTTGGTATAAAATAGACTTATCAATAAACTTAACTAAGTTAGAGAACGATTCACTAATACAAGCATAATTAAAAGAAAAAATCCTAAAAATAAGAGAAGGATACTTAAACTATGGCTTGCGAAGAATAACGGCAATAATAAAAAGACTAGTCCAAAAACTAACACTGCAAATAAAAAACTTCACAAGAAAAATATGAAATTACTCATCATACAAAGAAACGATAGGGGAAATAGCAGAAAACAAAATAATAACACAATTCAAAATAGAAAAATCATTTACACAAATAACAACAGACACAAGCGAATTCATGTACCTAGAAGAAGATAAAACAGGAAACTATCAAGTAAAAAACCTACCTCAAGGGCTAGGATGAATGAACACTAGAGCTAGTAATATTTCTAACTCTAGTGTAGCTACAACTTTTGGGTCATCTTATTAGGAGAAATTACTTGGGCCCATAGTTTTATTTTATGAGATTTCTTTAATAAAATAATTATTTTTGCTTAATTCTTCAATGACTTCCTTTAAGATATCTTGACTAGGGGCTTTGATGGTATGGAAGTGGTAGTCTGAGGTTAGTTTTTTGAGTGGGGAGCTTGTTCCGCTTTTTAGTTCTTCTAAGAAATTTCTGATATTCCTCCTAGATTTAATATTTAAATCAGCCTTGATTTGTCCATAAATATTGTGGTAAACAAAGACATCAACTACTTCTGCACCTAAGTCCACAATTATTTGAAGTTCCTTTTCTATATCTTTATCTGAATGACAGACTTTTATTACCTTGCTAGGGAGGGTATCTTTGATCAGCCTATATCCCCTATTGGTAGATATTATATTATGCTCTTCTGCCTTTAGGACGGCTATGTCTTGGACAATAACTTGCCTAGATAGTGAAAAAATTTTTGCCAGTTCACTTCCCTTTATAGCTCTATCAGCCTCTTCTAAAATATGGAGGATTTCAGCTTGTCTTTTCTTTACCTTAGTCATAAGTCTATACATACCTTAAATTTTTTATTGATATATCTAAGGGATTTGCCATATAGGTTATAGCGCCACTTGATAGAAAGTCTACATCAACTCCCTTGTATTTACTTATATTTTCTCTTGTGATATTGCCTGAGATTTCTATTAAGGATTTTTTGTTGATGATTTTACACGCTTCTTTTATGGTGGCTATGTCCATATTATCAAGCATTATTATATCAGCCCCCTCATCGACAGCTTCCCTTACTTGCTCAAGGCTTTCGACTTCGATTTCGATTTTTTTGACGAAGGGTTTGTAGTCTCTTGCGTAGTGGATAGCATTTTTTATGCCACCACTTGCAGCTATATGGTTATCCTTTAGCATAATTAGGTCTGAGAGATTAAACCTATGGTTTTCTCCGCCTCCGATTTTGACTGCATATTTTTCGAAGATCCTCATATTAGGGGTGGTCTTTCTGGTATCTAGTAGTTTTATCCTTGGGTCGTCCAGGTTTTCTATGGCCTGGTGGGTGTAGGTGGCTATGCCTGACATTCTTTGGAGGTAGTTTAAGGCTACCCTCTCTCCAGATAGCAAGACGCTTACATCAGCCTGTACAGTAGCTATTTCTTTACCCTTTTCTACATAATCACCATCCTCATATATTTTATTAATTTTTACATTTTCATCCAATAATTGAAAGACATAGCTAAAGACATCAAGCCCACAGATGATACCATCTTCTTTCATAATAACTGATACGATAGCCTCCCTTTCGTCTCTATAGATTGCCTTGGTGGAGATATCTTCTACTGGGATATCTTCTTTTAAGGCACTAATCAAATATTGGTTGACTTCATACTTGTGAAGTTTTGCTTTTCTCATCTTCTCTAATCCTCTCTTCTATCTTTTCTTTAGCTTTACTAAAGTCTATACTTGAGTAGGCTAGTTTTTTTATATTATAAAAATCTTTCTCGCTATTATTGATATCATTGGCACATCTCTTGCCAAAGACCACTGATTCTAATAGGGAATTGCTAGCTAATCTATTTTGTCCATGGACTCCTGTACAGGCAACTTCACCTACTGCATATAGGTTTTCTATATTGGTTCTTGCATCTAGGTCAACCCTTATACCACCCATGGTATAGTGATAGGCAGGAACTATTGGAACTAGATCCCTTCTTAGATCATATCCAAGCTCCCTTAGATGCTTGGTAATATTTGGAAATCTCTCATCTATATCTAGTTTAATGGTAGAAAAGTCTATAAATTCATATTTGACCTTTTCCCTTTTCATCTCCTCAAGTATAGCTTTACTTACCACATCTCTAGGTTTAAGCTCATCTGTAAATCTTTCTTTTTTATGGTTTAGTAAGACAGCACCTTCACCTCTTACTGATTCTGATATCAAAAATCTCCTCTCGGTATTATCTTCATAGAGGGCGGTTGGGTGGATTTGTATATAGGAGATATCCTTTAGGTCTATATTATGCTCTAAGGCAAGTTCTATACCATCTCCACATATATGTCTAAAGTTTGTTGTATTTTCAAATAGTCCTCCCAAGCCACCACAAGCTAGTATAGTGAAGTCGGCATAGATATTAAAATTCGTCCTATTGCTTGCACTAACTCCGTATATCTTTCCATCTCTAATCAAGAGGTCATCGCACTTGGTATTTTCTAAAATTTTTATATTAGGACGGATTTTTGCTTCAGCAATCAAGGCATCCATTATATATTTACCAGTTTGGTCCTCGCAATACCTTATTCTATTTACTGAATGGGCTCCCTCCCTTGTTAAAAGGAGATTTCCTTGGGTGTCTCTTGAGAAAGGTACCCCGTATTTTTCTAAGGTGGCTATGGCAGCTCTTGATTCGTCTACCAGGGTATCGACAGCAGGCTTAGTATTCTTATAGTGACCAGCCCTTAAGGTATCCTCTATATATCTTTCTCTATCAGTTTCATCGAGGAGGGCAGAGATTCCTCCTTGGGCCAGGTAAGAATTGCTATCTTCTAATGATTTTTTAGTAATCAATACAATTTCTCTACTTTGATCTATTTCTAAGGCACTTATTAGACCAGCGACACCACTGCCTATAATTATTACATCACTTTCCATCATTTACCTAGTTCAAGCATCCTTTCTAAGGGCTTCAAGGCCTTTTGCCTCAAGTCCTCATCTATTTTTACTTCGTTGTAGGGATTATCCATACATGTTAAGAGGTCTTCCTTCTTGTGCATATTCATATTAATGCAGGTTAGCTTATCCAAAAAATAAAAAGTTTTATCAGGATAATTGTTTTCTAATTCATATCTAATAGCCTTGACAGTTACTATGATAAATTCATCTCCATCAAGTTTTGGAATTTCATTTATAATTCCTTTGGTTGAGCCTATGTAATCACTTAGCTCTAAGACTTCTTTCTTACACTCAGGATGGGCCAAAACCCTTGCTCTAGGATGGAGTTTCTTTAGCGATAAGATATCTTCTTTATTTATTTGATTGTGCCTAGGACAAGATCCCCTATTTAAGATAAAGTTCTTTTCTGGAACCTCCTCACTCACATAAGAACCAAGGTTTCTATCTGGTATAAAGAAAATATTCTTTTCCTTTAGTTTCTTACATATTTTAGCGGCATTGGAAGAAGTTACACAAACATCTGATAGGGCCTTGGTTTCTATGGTAGAATTGACATAGGTTACTACTGCCAAATCATCATATTTATTTTTCATATCTACAATATCTTTTTCATTAGTCATATGGGCCATAGGACAATCAGCTAGCCAATTTAGGTTGTAGACCTTCTTATCTGGATTTAATATTTTTATAGTTTCCCCCATAAAGTAAACACCAGCCATGATAATTCTCTTGTTATTTAGGTCCTTGCCCTTTTGGGCTAGATAAAAGGAATCACCAACATAGTCTGCCAGGGCTTGGATTTCTTCATCGACATAGTAGTGGGCAAGTATGGCCACATCCTTTTCTTTCTTTAAATCATTTAATCTATCTTCAAAATTCATTGTCTCCTCCTTATTACTTAGTAAAAATGATAACACAAAACATTACATCTGACAAGACAGATAAAAAGAGAACATAGCTATCCTAGGTTAACTATGTTCTCTATAAATTTATAATAAGTATTATTTACTTGTTGGTGGGGTTATTTATTTAGCTTAAGATTTGTTTAATTTATTTTATTCATTAGTTTTGTGTAAAAATCGGCTAGGTGCTTGCTTGTTTCTTTGATATCGAAACCGGCATTTTTTATTTCTTGGGACATATCAGATCTCTCATAAGGAAGGGCAGTTTCTAGGGCCTTAACCCATGGGTCTACTCCCTTATCTATAGGGATAAATTCTACAAGGTCAGTTAGTTTTGATTTTTTATCAATAGTATCTGCCAAGAAGGTCTTTAGTCCTGCTGCTTGAGCCTCTATGGATGATATGGCCATCCCCTCATAGAGGGATGGAAGTACAAAGATATCTGTGGCTTGGAGAATCTCGTTTACATTTCCAACTGATCCCATAAAGATGACCTTGTCACTAAGGCCATAGTCCCTTACCTTGCCTTCTATGTCCTTTCTTAATTCTCCATCTCCTAGCAAGATAAGCCTATAGGAAGAGTCCTTTTCTACTAGGCTCTCAAAGATATCTACAAGGAAGGTGTGGTTTTTGACCTTGTTAAACCTTGCCACATGGCCTATTACTTTATTATCTTCTAGGCCTAAGTCTTTTCTGATTTTTGCCCTTATAGATGGATTGTAGGTGTATTTTTCTATATCGACACCGTTTTTTATAACTATAAACTCATCTCCATCACTTTTTTCATCGCCAAACATCCACTTGCCTGCCTCACTTGAACAAGCAAAGTGGAAGTCACTTTTATCGTAGATATTTTTATTTAAGAGACCCATGATTTGACCCTTGTAGCCACTTACATGGCGGGTGTTATGGCTGTGGGCTATGGCAATCCTGCCATTAGCTTTAACTGCTCCCATTATTATAGACATAATAGATTCCTTGTGGCAGTGGACTATCTTATATTCAGGATGATCCTTTAATAGCTTATTCCAGGAATTTGTGTAGCTAAGGTGGTTTATAAGCCTATAAGGGGAAAGTCTATATATTTTTCCACCCATATCTCTTATTTCTTTTTCATAGGCACTCTCTTGTTTATGATGAACCACAAAATCAAATTGTATTTTCTTTCTGTCTATATTCCTATAAATATTCATAACTAGGGTCTCTGCACCCCCTCTATTTAGGGTGCCAAAAACATGTAGTATTCTAATTGTCATATAAATATCTCCTAATTTTGCTCTATGCTTTGTATTATTGAATTGCTCATCAAATTTGTTTTATTAGATTCTGCCATAGGGCCTATAACAAAAAAAGTAATAAAATAATCCTTGCTTTCTACTACAAATTTATCTCCATCCAATGTAAAATTTGGCATATACATCCTAGCCTTGCTTCTCACATAAGAAAGTCCGTCTTTCTTATCAAATTCCAATTTAGATCCACTTACTATATTTTCAGAATAAACAAGACCACGATAGTCTAAGTTAAAGATATCCATAATATCCAAATCTTCAATATCCATATCTTCTTTATCAAAATTTATAGCAATAATCTTTGATATCATATCTCCCTCTTTTTTTACAGAAAAACTATTAACATTTTCCGTACTATTGTCAAGGAGGAAATTTTGTGGGATCTTACAGGTAATATCTCCTACCCTTATAGATTTGGTTGCAAAGATATCCATATAGTCATCAAAAGATGCAAAAGACTTTTGGATATCTATAGGGTCATCATCTATCCTAAAGGTTCCCATCAAGATATCTTCCATCAAGTAAGGGGAGGCTTGAGATAGGGATGGGTCTTCATAGATTGTAAAGTGGATCATAGATCCAGGAGTGCCTATCAGAAAATGTGTCATTTGGTACTTATCCCCTTGGCTTACAAAATAGGCACTTTCAACATTAGATAACTTGTTATTAACCACTCCACTTAGAAGTTTTTCCTCTGGATTTCTCTTGTTGAGGAGGATCTTGGTCGCATCATTTATATCACTTTCTTGGAGGATTTCCATATCCTTAACATCCCTAAGGCAAATATAGATGCTATATGAGTCACTGTAAGGAAAGTCTATGTAGTAGTTATCCCTATCTGAAAAAACCTGGCAGCGGCTAGGAATTCTTATATTTAGTCCACTTAGCTCGATTAGCCTTCCGTAGTCGAGATTTGCTAGCTCACTTTCCCTATAGGCTTCGTCGTTTTTGCTCATGATTTCTGTAGGGAAGTCTAGCCCCTGAGAAGACCTATCTAGGGAAGTATCCACTGATAGACCTAGTTTTGCCAAAGGATAGGTGAGATTTGTATTTGGATTTGCTTCTTGGCCCGTATTTACTCCACAAGATGATAGGAGAATAAGTATGGCCGCTAGTAATAAATTTTTAATCATAACTTTCCCTTTTTTTAATTGTAGTATACTACTATATATTAATATTTTATATATTCATATTTTATGATATAATTTAATATATGGCAATAGGGGGTGAAAGATGGCACAAGATATGCTTGAGAAAGTCCAAGAAGCCGAACGAGAGGCTAAAGAGACTATTGAAAAGGCAAAAATCAAAGCTCGTGAAATCGTTGATAAGTCAAATGTTGACAGCGAAACCGAGTACAAAAGTATTGTTAGGGATGCAAAAGAAAAATCTCAAAAGATTTTGGATGAAGCCTATGACCTTGCTAAGCAAGAAAAACAGCCAATTATAGATGAGGCAGAGGATTATGCTAAACAAATCAAAGAAATCGACCCAAGTCGTATCGAAGAGATTGTAAAATCCCTTAAGGAGGAGATTGTAGAAAATGGCAATAGTTAAAATGAATAAGTTTAACCTGTTAGCCTTTAAATCAGATATTTCGGATCTTCTTGATATTCTCCAAGGATTTAACTATGTACACTTTAATGACCTTAAAAGCGATGACGAAAGCATAGATGAGGTTTCAAATTCTAAAGCACTTTCTGATATAGATAGCAAGATAGACAGGGTCAATTATGCTATTGACCTTGTAAGAAGGGCAATGAGTAAGGCAGATGTCGATATTGACGATGATTTTGCTGAATATTCCCTAGAAGATGTTATCAAACAGGGAGAGAACTTTGACTTTGATCTTATTTATGATAAGTTAAGGAAACTTGATCATGAGAAGGAAGAGCTAAAGGGAGAAAAAAACGACCTAGCTAACAAGATCAAGGCTCTAAGGCCTTGGCAAGATATAGGGGTCAACCTAAATGACCTATATGAGTCTGAGAGGGTTTTTGTAGAAACTGGGACTATAGCAAGTCAATTCTATGAGGATCTTAGAAAGACGATGGTCCAAAAGTCTTTGGATGAGTCCCTTGTAATGAAGGTCTATGAGGAAGATAAAACAGCCTATTTGATTTGTCTATCCACCAAGGAAGAAGAAAATGACTTTGTCGAACTTCTAAGAGAATATGGTTATAGCAGGGTTAGAGTTAATTCAAAGGGTTCTATTAAAGATCATATACTTGATCTAAGTGAGTCTTATAAGTTTAAGGAAAAAGATCTCGGAAATGTTGAGAAAAAGATTTTGGACTTTGGAAGATACCTAAAGGATTTTAATATCTACCAGGCCTACCTACTAAATATGAGAAAAAAAGAAGAATCAAATGAATTTTTCTTAGCTACAGATCAAACTAATCTCATAGAAGGATATATACCAAGTGACTATGAGAATAAATTTGTAGAAGATCTTGATAGGGTCTTGGGTCAAAGTTATATTTTAGATATAAAAGAGGCTGATAGGGACGATAGTGATGTTCCAATCATCCTAAAAAATAACAAGTTGGTTGATCCTTATGAAGAAGTTGTCAAAACTTATTCTCTACCTAAGTATAATGAACTAGATCCATCATCTGTGGTTGCAGTATTCTATACTATATTTACAGGTTTTATGATCGGGGACTTGGGTTATGGTCTGCTTGCAGTAATAGGAATATTAGCCATACTTAAGTTAAAGAAATTCCCTAAGGAAACTGAGAAGATGCTAAGGCTATTTTTGAGGATTTCTGTATCAGCCTGTGTATTTGGCTTTATATTCGGATCAGTTTTTGGAGGAATAGTCGATGTACCATTTGGTTGGATCGATACCCAAAGTGATATAGGTACTCTTATAATCCTATCCTTGGTAATAGGAGGTATAGCACTCTTTTCTGCTCTAGGAGTCAAGGTATATATGTACCTTCGTGATGGAAAGCCTCTAGATGCTTTCTATGATGTAGGATTTGTATATATGACTGTTGGAGGAGCTATAGTGTTTTTCTTGAAGGGATCAAATATAGCTAAGTGGATAATGGTTATAGGAATAGTCGGTATATTCTTATTTGCAGGTAGAGCTGCCAAGGGTATAGGAGCAAGGCTTGGATCAGGTGCCTACGAAGTCTATGGACTTACATCTTGGATAGGTGACTTCGTATCCTTCCTAAGACTTATGGCCCTAGTTTTATCTGGAGGCTTTGTGGCTTATTCAGTAAATATAATAGTACAGATGCTAGCCGGAGCAGGAATAGGTGGTATCATAGGAGGAGTTTTAATCTTTGTAGTATTCCAACTATTTAATATGTTCCTATCTTACCTATCAGCTTATGTTCATGGGCTTAGACTTATATATGTTGAGATGTTCAATAAATTTTATGAAGGTGGCGGAGTTAAGTTCCGCGAGATGGTAGAAGATACTAAATTTGTCAAAATAATAAGAGGAGGAGACAATGAGTGAATTTTTTGTTGAAAATGGTGGTATAGTTTTTGCAGTACTAGCAATAGCTATAGCTACACTAGTAGCAGGTATGGGAAGTGCAAAGGGAACAGGTATGACAGGTGAGGCTGCAGCAGCTCTTACAGTTGAAGAACCTGAAAAGTTTGGTAAAGCTTTGATCTTACAACTTCTTCCAGGTACCCAAGGTCTATATGGATTCGTAATTGGTTTCTTTATGTTAAACATCGTAAAGAGTGGAAATGTTGATTTTGCTACAGGACTTTATTTACTAATGGCAGCCCTACCAGTTGCAATAGTTGGATATTTTTCAGCAATAAGACAAGCAAGAGTAGCAGTTTCAGGTATCAATATCCTTGCTAAAAACGAAGGTGAATTTATCAAGGGCGTTATTTATTCAGTAATGGTTGAGTTGTATGCAATTCTTGGATTCGTTATTTCCCTTCTACTTGTACTAAACATTCAATAATGTAAGGAAAAGATTATGGGTAATCTTGATTTAATCTTAGAAAGCATTATTGAAAAGGGAAAAGCTGAAGAAAAAGAAATCTTAGATACTGCACATAACGAGGCAGAAAAAATAATAAGCGAAAAAACAAGTCAAGCCAAAAAAGAAGCCGACCAAATCCTTACCAAGGCAAATGAAAGAAAAAAATCAATCCTTGAAAACGAGAAGGTATCCTCAAAGAGGATAGCAAGAGATATAGGAATAGGAGCCAAGAACCAAGTTATAGATCAAGTCATAGAGAAACTTATAGAAGAGCTTAAAAATATGGATGATGAATCCTACAAGAAATTCGTCCTAAATTCTCTAAAGGCCTATGACGGTATAAGTGGAGTCTTGATTCTCCAATATGACAAGAAAGATGCCCTTGATGAAAATGACCTACCTAAAGGAATTAAGATAGATGATGGTAGTGTAGACGAAGGTTTTATTATAAGGGATAAGGACGTTGAATACAATAACACCTACACATCTCTTATAAAATATAATATAGACGATATTAAGAAGAAAATATCAGATGACTTATTTAAGTGAGGTGATTAGATGAAGCAAGATGACTATATAGGCGCATCTATATCGACTCGTATTAATGAGAAAAACCTTCTAACCAGGTCTGACTTTGAAAGGCTAAATGATCTGGATACTATAGATGAGGTTTTGAACAACCTATCAGATACAATATATAGGGATTCCATAGATGAGCTTTCAAATGCCCAAGAATATGAAGAAATCCTAAAGAAGGAA
Organism: Anaerococcus sp.; assembly: GCA_022780515.1. Classification (GTDB taxonomy): domain Bacteria; phylum Bacillota; class Clostridia; order Tissierellales; family Peptoniphilaceae; genus Anaerococcus. Next base: position 15,532 of record JALEUV010000108.1, read on the forward strand.
CTAAAAAGATCCTATGCTTTGCTAGAAGAGCTAGCACCTGATAACAAAATCCTAAACTACATGAAGGAAAAATACCACTTCCACAATCTAAAGGTCATGGTAAAGGAAATTATCCAAGGTAAGGACTACAAAAATCTTTATATGGACCTAGGTGGCCTTGACCTTACCTTTATCAAAAAGAACTTGATCAAGGAAGAAAAGAAAGATAGCTTTGATTTTGTTCTAGGAGAAAAGAAAGAAGAAGACTTGCCAAGGGAAGTTAAGTACCTGTCCTTTGCCAGAGAAGCCCTAGAAAAATTTGAGGGAAGTAAAAATCCCCAAGACATAGATCTTAGCCTTGATAAGGATTTTTATCAAATGAAACTAGTTGATGCCAAGGAAATTAAGGCAGAAAAACTGATAGAATTCACAAGGGAAGAGATAGACCTTGTAAATATTGTAAGTCTACTTAGGGTGAAAAGTCAGGATGAATCACTAGATCTCCTAAAGGAAAGTCTTATAGATGGGGGATTTATCAGTATGGATAAGTTTATAGATTATTTTTCTTATGATATAAATAGGATAAGGGAAGCCATGACCAATACTAATATTGGAAAATATGTCAAAGACATCCTTAAGGATGATAGGAACATAGATGAGATGATTATGGCTCTAGAAAAAGTAATTGATGATCATTTGACTGATTTTACTATTGATAGCAAGATGGTTACCTTTGGACCAGAAGTCTTGATGAACTTCTTGATATCAAAGGAAATTGAAATCAAAAACCTTAGGATCCTCCTAGTAGCTAAGCAAAATAATCTTGACAAGGATCTTAGTTTAGAAAGGCTAAGGAAGTCATATGTATGATGTAGCAGTAATAGGAGATAAGGACTCAGTCCTTGCTTTTAAGGCACTTGGAGTTAAAGTTTATACAGCAATAGATGGAAATGATGCAAAAAATATAATAGAGGACTTGGCTAAAGAAAAGACTGGAGTTATCTTTATAACTGAAGAATTTGCCAAGGATATTCCATCTACCATTGATAAATACAGAGAAGAAATGGTTCCGGCAATTATCTTGATTCCATCAAACAAGGGATCAATGGGTCTTGGTCTAAAAGATATAACCAAGTCAGTAGAAAAGGCTGTCGGAGCAAACATTTTAGATTAAAGGAGCTTAATTTGAATAAAGGTAAAATTACTAAAGTATCAGGACCCTTGATAGAGGCAAGCGGACTAAGTGATGCCAACATCTATGACGTGGTCGAGGTATCAAAAGATAAGCTCATCGGCGAAATAATTGAGATGAGAGGCGATGTCGCAAGTATCCAAGTTTATGAGGATACAACAGGCATTGGCCCTGGAGATGAGGTAGTATCAACAGGTCATCCCCTATCAGTAGAGCTTGGACCGGGTATGCTTGAGAGGATGTATGATGGCATCCAAAGACCTCTAGAAAGACTAGAAGACTTGGCAGGAGAATTCCTAAAGAGGGGGGTAACCTCACCAGCTCTAGATAGGGAGAAGGTTTGGGAATTTAAGGCCCTTGCCAATGTTGGTGATGAGCTTCTAGCAGGAGATATCCTAGGAGAAGTTGAAGAAACTAGCATTATAACCCATAGAATAATGCTTCCTTATGGTATCGAGGGCAGGGTCAAAGAAATAAAGTCTGGTGAATTTAAAATCGAAGATACCATTGCAATTATAGAAACTAAGGATGGAGATAAGGAAGTCTCCATGCTACAAAAATGGCCAGTTAGACAAGCCCGTCCAGTAAAAAAGAAGATTGACCCAGTAGAGATGCTTGTTACAGGTCAAAGGGTTATAGATACATTTTTCCCAGTAGCCAAAGGGGGAACAGCAGCTATCCCAGGACCATTTGGTTCAGGAAAGACAGTTATCCAACACCAAATAGCAAAATTTGCCGATGCTGACATAGTTATCTATGTAGGATGTGGTGAGCGTGGTAATGAGATGACAGACGTACTTAATGAATTTCCTGAGCTAGTTGACCCTAAGACAGGCGAATCCATAATGAAGAGGACTGTCCTTATAGCAAACACCTCCAATATGCCAGTAGCAGCCAGAGAGGCTAGTATCTATACAGGAGTAACCCTTGCTGAGTACTTTAGAGATATGGGTTACAATGTAGCAATGATGGCAGATTCAACATCTAGGTGGGCAGAGGCCCTTCGTGAGATGAGTGGACGTTTGGAAGAGATGCCTGGTGATGAGGGATATCCAGCCTACCTTGCAAGTAGGGTAGCAGACTTCTATGAAAGAGCAGGTATAGTTGAGGTTCTAGGAAGTAAGTCAGAGATAGGATCCCTTTCCCTAATCGGAGCAGTATCTCCTCCAGGAGGAGACTTATCAGAGCCAGTTACCCAAGCTACCTTGCGTATAGTAAAGGTATTCTGGGGACTAGACTATGACTTATCCTACCAAAGACACTTCCCAGCTATAAACTGGTTAACGTCTTATTCCCTCTACCAAGATAAGATGGATGAATATATTGACAAGGAAGTTAATGAAGACTTCTCTAAAAATAGGAAGAGATCTATGAGCCTACTCCAACAAGAACAAAGCTTACAAGAAGTAGTCAGACTTGTAGGACGTGATGCCCTATCAGATGATGACAAGTTAAAACTTGATGTAACAAGGTCATTAAGAGAGGACTTCCTCCAACAAAACGCCTTCCACGATGTTGACTCATACTGTTCTTTGACCAAGCAAGAAAAAATGCTAGCCATTATCCTATACAACTATGATAAGTCCCTAGAAGCCCTACAAAATGGGGTAGAACTTGACAAGATCGAGAAACTTCCAGTTATAGATAAGATTACTAGGTTAAAACTAACTAGTGAAGATGAGCTAGAAAGGATTGACCAAGTCAAAGAAGAAATAGATAAGCAAATTGAAGAGCTAATAAGGGAGGCATAATGTTAAAAGAATATAAAACAGTTTCTGAAGTAGTCGGACCCCTTATGCTCGTAGAAGGAGTCGAGGGAGTAAGCTTTGATGAGCTTGTAGATATCAAGATGCAAACAGGAGAAAGGCGTCGTGGTCGTGTTATAGAAATCAATAAGGACCGTGCCATGGTACAAATTTTCGAAGGATCTACAGGTATTAACCTTGAGTCAACCTCAGTAAGATTTTTGGGAAGGCCACTCGAACTTGGAGTATCTGAAGATATGATAGGTAGAGCCTTTAATGGACTTGGTGAGCCAATAGATGATGGCCCAAGCATCATCCCTGAAGAAAAAAGAGACGTTAATGGTGTTCCTATAAATCCTGTATCAAGGGACTATCCTTCAGAATTTATCCAAACAGGAATATCAACAATAGATGGACTAAACACCCTAGTACGTGGACAAAAACTTCCTATATTTTCTGGAAACGGACTTCCTCACAACCAACTAGCAGCCCAAATAGCTAGACAAGCTAAGGTATTATCAGATGATGAGGGCTTCGCAGTAGTATTTGCAGCTATAGGAATAACCTTTGAAGAAGCTCAATTCTTCATGAAAGACTTCCAAAAAACAGGAGCCTTGGACCGTTCAGTATTATTTATAAACCTAGCAGATGACCCAGCCATAGAGCGACTATCTACACCAAAAATGGCCCTTACAGCTGCAGAATACTTGGCCTTTGAAAAGGATATGCAAGTACTTGTAATAATGACAGATATGACCAACTATGCCGAGGCCTTGCGTGAAGTATCAGCTGCCCGTAAGGAAGTACCTGGTAGACGTGGTTACCCAGGATACCTATATACAGACCTTTCAACTATATATGAAAGAGCAGGAAAGCTTAGAGGAAAACCAGGAACCATCACTCAAATTCCTATATTGTCCATGCCAGAAGATGATATCACCCACCCAATACCTGACCTTACAGGCTACATTACAGAGGGACAAATCATCCTCGATAGGTCACTATATAACCAAGGTATAGAACCTCCAGTATCAATCCTACCATCCCTATCAAGACTTAAAGATAAGGGTATAGGAAAGGGCAAGACTAGAGAAGATCATGCAGATACCATGAACCAAATATATGCAGCTTATGCATCAGGTGTAGATGCAAGAGAGCTTCAAAAGATCCTAGGAGATAGCGCCCTATCAGATGCCGACCTAGCCTTTGCAGAATTTGCAAAAGAATTTGAGGAAAGATATATCAATCAAGGCTACTATACAAATAGGTCTATCGAAGAAACTTTAGATTTAGGCTGGGACCTCCTAAAGATCCTACCTAAAAACGAGCTTAAGAGAATTGACGATAAGCTAATAGAAAAATATTTAGATTAGGAGTAACTTATGGCAAGATTAAAAGTAACGCCAACAAGGATGAATCTAAATAATCTTAAGGAAAGACTTGCCACAAGCAAGCGTGGCTATAAGCTCCTAAAAGATAAGCAAGATGAGCTTATGAGACAATTTTTGGAATTGATTAGAAAGAACAAGGAACTAAGGCAGGAAGTTGAAGAAGAGCTATCAGCATCCTTCAAAGACTTTCTCCTAGCAAGTGCCTTTATGAGTCCAGAATTTATGGAAGAGGCAGTAAGTTTTCCAACCCAAAAGGTAGGCGTTGATATAAGTATCAAAAACGTCATGAGCGTTAGAATCCCTAAAATGGAATTTAAGGTTGAAGAAAATAAAAATGCGAGTATGTTTCCTTATGGATATGCACAAACATCGGCAGGACTTGATAAAGCAATCAAGGGACTAAACCATGTAATGGATAAACTCCTAGAGCTTGCTGAAATCGAAAAGACCACCCAACTTATGGCTGACGAAATCGAATCAACCAGACGTAGGGTAAATGCCTTGGAGTATAGGACAATTCCAGACCTTGAAGAGACGATAAAATATATTAGAAGCAAATTAGAAGAAGACGAAAGAGCAACAATATCAAGACTTATGAAGGTAAAAGATATAATAGCCTAATAAGCCATAAAAGAAGGAGTATAAATGGACCACTGGCCCTATCATAGTTTAATAACTGGCCTTTTGATAATAGGATTGCTTGTCCTAAATGGAATATTTACAGCAATCCACACTAGTCTAATAACCATAAACACATCAAAATTAAAAGAAGAAAATAACCCTAACACCAATGTCGATTCGATACTAAAAATCCTATCAGATCAAGATAGGCTAAACCAGTCATTTGACATAGTAAATATAGTCTTATCCTTGTTTACAATAGCCTACTTTGCCAAGAGAATTAGAGAAGTGAACTTTATAGACCCCTTGTCAATAAAGACCATAACTTTTATAGGGATAATCCTATATGCTATACTCAAGGTAATCTTTGTAGATAAGATCCCTCAAAGAATTGGAGTAAGGTTTCCTATGGAAATAACTAATTTGACTCTGGGTCTCACTAGATTTATCTTGGTTATAACCAAACCCATAGTAGTATTTTCTACCTTTGTTACCAACCTTTTTATGAAGGCTTTTGGTATAGAAGCCAAGAAAATCCAGAGGGCAGTAACAGGAGAGCAAATCAGATCCATAATCCAAATAGGAGAAGACCAAGGAATCCTTAGAAAAATGGAATCAAAGATGATCTACTCAATAATGGGCTTTGATGACCTACTTGCTGAAGAAATAATGACTGCTAGAACAGATGTCTTTATGATCGACATAAACGATAGGGATAGGGAATACCTAGATGAGTTTATGAAAATTAAACACGCAAGAATACCAGTTTACCAAAACGAAGTAGACAACATCTTGGGTATAGTCTACACCAAAGACTACCTACTAGAAGCTACAAAAGTCGGAATAAGAAACGTAGACATCAACAAAATCCTAAGACCAGCCTACTTTGCTCCTGACAAGATCGAAGCAGACAAACTCTTTTCTGATCTTCAAAAAAACCACATCCACATGGCAGTTCTGATAGACGAATATGGAGGATTCTCTGGAGTAGTAACAGTAGAAGACCTAATCGAAGAAATCGTAGGGGACATAGACGATTCCTATGACAATGATACACCTGAAATCAAAGAAAATGATAAAGACGTATTTGTAGTCAAGGGGTCTGTCGCAATAAAAGACCTAAACGAAAAAATAAACATAGATATAGACGAAGACAACGAAAACTTCGACTCCCTAGGTGGCTTTATCATAGATAAACTAGGCTATGTACCAGAAGAAGGATCCAATGTCAGCTTTGAGCATAAGGGATTTGAAATAAAAATCCTCTATATAGAAGACAAAAGAATAAAAGCTGTTAGGATTAGAAAAATAAAAAACAAAAGAGAAAAAATAAATAGCGAAGAAAATCAAGAAAAAGCAGTGGACTAGGCTGCTTTTTTTCGTAAAGATACAAGCCTTGAGGTCAAAAATAATTCCGCAATAATTACTATAAGACTTATAACAATCAAGGTCATCCTCAAAGATAAAAACTTTAAAATAAAAGAGAAGCTCAACAAACTCATAGAAGCGACTAGTCTTTGAAGAGTTGAATTAAATGAAACAATGGAGCTTATCCTTTCTTTAGAAACATACTTATTTAATAAATAGTTAGATAAGTATGAAATGAGCATAAAAAAGAATAAGACAACTAAGTAAAAAATTATATACAATAAATTATTATAACTTATTAGTTGTAAGGCTATAGATAATAGGGATATAAAAAATACTATATATAACTTACTCTTTTGAAAATCTTCCAGATCAATCCTATATACAAAAATATTTACTAACTGAAATATAAGATAGGAAAGATAAAAGTAATCTTCTTTAATTCCTATATCCAAAAAAATAGCCTGCCAGTAATGGAAATGAAATTGTAAATATACCTGTAAAATTATTAAAGAAAGTATAGCATATTTAGTAATTTTATTGGTTCGAACCTCTTTCAAGGAAGAAAATAAGTGCTCTTTAAAATCTGACACTCTCGATACCTTTATTTTCTCATTATCAAGACTCTTATAAAATAATGAAACTATTATAAAGGCAAAGCATATAAGAATTAAAGAAATAATATAAATGTTTATATCTATCATCCTATACAAGAAAAATCCTACTCCGCTACCTAATATGGATCCTATAAGTCCTATATAATTACTTCTTCTAAAGAAAGTCTTGTAATAATCCTTTTTATATTCCTTAATATTATTTATAATATCGCTATCTAAGGTTCCTGTACTCAAAGCCTGTGAAAGCCCATAAGAGAACCAGCCTATACACAAAATATAAAAAGAATCAAACTTCAATATAAGGAAAAATCCCATAAACAAAAAGACTGTTGAAAGCATAAAAGTTCTCTTTCGTGATACCCTATCAGAAATCACACCACTAGGAAGTTCAAAAATAAGCATAGCTAAATTATAAAAAAATTGAATAATAGCAATTTGATTAATTAAAATTCCTTTATTTAACAAAATAATAGTAAGAATGGCATGGGGAATAGTAATAGCTATAACCATTAAAATCTGAATGATGTAGTAAACTTTTATATTTTTATTTATTATGTTAATAGAATTTTGAGAATCTTTATTTGTCACAAATTTCACACCTGCCTTTTTTTGAAATATTTAGTTCGATTTTTTTAATATATGCTAATGGAGATAAGTTATATATAATAAATATTACTTTAAAATAGAGCTGATGCAAAAGCTTTTATTGTTTATCCTTGCTGAAACAACAAATAAATTTACATCAGATAGTGTAACGTAAACTAATTAATTTGCACAAATGCCTAGCATATCATC
>JALEUV010000113.1 GCA_022780515.1 Anaerococcus sp.
CCTGTTACTTCCACCAATTTATTACAAATCAAAATAAAAATTAGGGTGTCGATATACATATGCCCTGTCTGGCTTGGTAGTTCAGTTGGTTAGAATGCCGCCCTGTCACGGCGGAGGTCGTGGGTTCGAATCCCATCCAAGTCGCCATTTAGATTGCGATAGTGATCCGATGTGCTGATGTAGCTCAATTGGCAGAGCAATTGATTTGTAATCAATAGGTTGTAGGTTCAAGTCCTATCATCAGCTCCAAAATAATATTATATGCGGATGTGGCTCAGGGGTAGAGCATCGCCTTGCCAAGGCGGGGGTCGCGAGTTCGAATCTCGTCATCCGCTCCAAATTTTTTATAAAATTACATATCTTATATATGCGGGTGTAGCTCAGTGGTAGAGCCCCAGCCTTCCAAGCTGGTTGCGAGGGTCCGATTCCCTTCACCCGCTCCATTTGCGTCATTAGCTCAGCTGGATAGAGCGTCTGGCTACGGACCAGAAGGCCTGGAGTTCGAATCTTCAATGACGCGCCAGTAATAGCTGGGGAGTGCTTATTTTAGGCATTCCTTTTTTTAGTGGGTAATATATTCGATCATATATGTACTTTATTATACATCAAACTTTCCTTCTTATTTCTTTTAGCATACCTAATATCCTATTTTTTGTATCATATACTCCTTTTCCATACGTCTTTAGTGGGTATTGGTGGTTATAAGGTTGAAATGTTATTGAGCTGTCTTCGTTATGGTAAACGGTTTTCAATGTCGCATTATAGCCATTTACATAAACAACTGCATCTTGTCCACTTTCACAGTCCGGTCTTACTTCTATAATGATGATATCTCTCTCTACATACTTTGGATGCATAGAGTTGCCTATGACCTTTACTCCTATGTAAGTTTTATTAGATGAGTATATGGCTATTAAATGACAAGTCCTCGGTATCTGTGATATCCTCTATTGCTTCAAGAGATATACCAGCCGGGACTTCTCCATACACGTTGAACGTAACATAGTCTTTATTGGCGTTACTTGAATTATTTTCAAGTAAATTATTATATATACATCAAAAATATCCGAATATTTTTTTAATATTTCAGTGCTAGGAACTCTTTTATCTCTTTCATACATACTTATAGTAGCCCTATTTATATCTAACTTTGAAGCCAAGGACTCTTTTTTAATTTCATTACTTTCTCTTATACTTTTTTATCTGCCTCCAATGCTCATCATAACCTCCATAGTTTAATCACGGTATGTAACTATAAGTTATCTTAAAAATATTATAATATCTAGAAAATTAGTATATTTATCTAATTCATTATATATAATTATATAAAGAATGTTATAATATTATTATAATATAATATTATGAAAGGAGCTAATATGAGTCAATATTTAGTTTTTTTGGGAGTTTTGGTCATAATCGTTGGATTTGCCTTTAAACTCGATGTATTGGGTGTTGTGCTTATATCAGGTCTTGTTACCGGACTTTTTGGTGGGCTTGGTTTGTTTGGTACCCTTCAAATTATGGGAGAGGGTTTTGTTAATAATAGGTTAATGAGTATTTTCCTTATTTCTTTCCCAACTATCGCCCTTATGGAAAGGTATGGTCTCAAGGAAAAGGCTAGGGACTTTATTTCTAAGTTTAAGCGTGCCTCTGCAGGTTCTGTTTTATGGCTTTATCTATTTATAAGATGGGTCGCTGCAGCTCTATCTATTAGACTTGGTGGACACGTTCAATTTATTAGACCACTTATTTTGCCAATGGCTCAAGGGGCCTTGGAGAAGAAGGTTGATTTGACAGAAGTAAGGTTTGAAGAGCTAAAGGGTCTTGCAGGAGCTGTGGAAAATTATGGTAATTTTTATGGACAAAATATTTTCCCTCTAGCAAGTGGAGTCTTGCTTATGCAAGGAACATTAAAGGAGGCAGGATTTCCAGTAGAAACAGCTGATATTGCCAAGTATTCTATCTTTGCTGGAGTCGCTATGCTAATTCTTGCCCTTATCCAATGTTACTTATTTGAGAGAAAAATAGGAAAGGATATGAAAAATGTTTGATTTTATAGTTAAGAATTCAAGTTATGTTGATGAATTTATTTATATGCTTTGTGGTATAGTTTGTTTCCTTACAGCTCATCGTTCTTTCACTAGGAAGAATAAAAATAAGTTTACTAGTGGGGTTTTTTGGATTGTCCTAGGAATTTGCTTCGCATTTGGAGGACTTATTATTAAAAATTTCACAAATGGCGGAATTATAGTGGGAATAATGCTTGTTATTATGGGTATTATATCTATCTTTAACAAGGTTACTCCTTCAGAATTTGAAGAAGTTAGTGATCAAATTAAGGAAAATAATGCTAAGAAAGTTGGATTCAAGATCTTTATCCCTGCCCTAGTAATGGGTATTAGTGCTATGATTTTATCACAACTAAAATCTTTTAATATAGTTCTTGCAAGTGGAGAAGTATTTGCACTATCATCTGCTCAGACTCTCGCTATATCATCAATTCTTGCCTTAGTATGTGGATGGATTATAGCAAGGCCTAAGGTAAGTGAGACCATAGATGATACAACAAAGATGGTTATGCAAGTTGGAGTTTCTTCTCTACTTCCACAATTACTAGGTGGTTTAGGAGTAGTATTTACTTCAGCTGGTGTAGGTGTCTTGATAGGAAATATCGCAACTGGTATCATAAGTGACGCAGGAAGGCTTGCAGGAGTTGTAGCTTATGTAGTTGGAATGGTCGTATTTACAATGATTATGGGAAATGCCTTTGCAGCCTTCACAGTTATAACCCTTGGTATAGGAATACCATTTGTTATAAATAATGGAGCCAATCCAGCAGTTGTTGCATCCCTAGGAATGACTGCAGGCTACTGTGGTACCCTTATAACACCTATGGCTGCTAACTTCAATATAGTACCAGCAGCTGTTTTAGAGACGAAAAACAAGTACACTGTAATAAAGGCCCAGTTACCTGTGGCTTTGGCTATGGTAATAGTCCATATAGTATTGATGATGGTACTTGCATATTAAGGAGGAAATATGAAAATATTAGTAACAGGCTTCGATCCATTTGGGGGAGAGAGCATAAACCCTGCCATAGAAGCAGTAAAAAATTTGCCAGATAAAATAAAGGATGCAGATATAATAAAACTTGAAATCCCTACAGTAAGATACAAGAGTCTTGATAAAATAAAGGAAAAAATCGAAGAAGTAAATCCAGACGTAGTTCTTTCAATAGGCCAAGCAGGTGGTAGAAGTGCCATCAGCATAGAAAGAGTTGGCATAAACATTGACGACTTCCGTATAGGAGATAATGAAGGAAATAGTCCAGTAGATGAGAAGGTATATGAAGATGGAAATGATGCTTACCTACTTAGCCTACCAATAAAGGCAATGGTAGAAAATGTGAGAAAGCACAATATACCTGCAGAAATCTCAAATACAGCCGGGACCTTCGTTTGTAACCACGTAGCCTATGGGGTAGCTTATTTCAAGGATAAATATTTTCCTGGCCTAAGGACAGGTTTTATCCATATACCTTTCCTACCAGAGCAAGTTACAAACAAGGCCAATATGCCATCTATGGACCTTGAAGTAATTACCAAGGGACTAGTCTATGCCATAGAAGCCATAGTAGATAATGATGAAGATATCAAAGTATCTCATGGCAAAATCGCATAGCTAGGCAAAAATTATAAAGATATTTATGGGGGTAGACTATTCTATCCCTATTTTTATAGTAAATAAGTTAATTGAAAAAGATATAAACTATATATTGATATCCTAAAATAGGTGATTTATCTGTAAGAATTTTAAAAACTTGAAATATATCTAACTAGAGGTAATGTATAAATACAGGAGAAATTTCAAATATGAATTATGAACTTAGAACTTTTATAGGAATATCAAGACTTAAAAATTCCGTAGATAGAAAATCAAACATACTAGTTAAAGAATATGGACTAAGCCTTCCACAATTTGCAGTAATGGAAGCCTTGCTCCATAGGGGAGATATGTGTGTAGGAGATGTTAAGGATAAGATTCTAAGCTCGTCTGGTACTATGCCAGTTATAGTTAGAAATTTGAAGAAGAAAAATCTAATATCTTCCTACAAGGATAAGGATGATAAAAGAAAAGAAATATTAACCCTTACTGAAGATGGAAAAGAACTAATCGAAGAGATTTTTCCTAAGAACGAAGATATAATAAGAGAAAGTTTTGATGGTCTATCTAAGGAAGAAGTAAAGGATATGATACGATTATTAAGAAAATTGGGGGTATAAATGACTGATAGAAAAGTAGATTATAAGGTTAAAGGATTCAACACAGTAGATGGTGCTGGAGTTAGTCTAGTAAGAGTATTATCAAACCAAACAGTAAAAGATTTTGATCCATTATTAATGCTTGACTCATTTGATACAAGTAACTATGATGACTACAAGGCAGGATTTCCTACTCACCCACATAGGGGAATAGAAACTATAACCTACCTCAAACATGGTCAAGTAACTCATAAGGATAGTATTGGTAATGAAGATACAATAAATGATGGAGAAGTCCAATGGATGAGTGCTGGAAGTGGAATTATGCACTCAGAAGTCTTCCCAGAAGCTGAAAAAGTATTGGGCGTACAAATATGGCTCAACTTACCAGCTAAGGACAAGATGACAAGCCCAGCCTACAAGGCAATCAAAAATGCTGAGATTAAGGAAATTGAAGAAGATGGTATAAGGGTAAGACTTCTAGCTGGAGAATACAAAGACAACCAAGGTTACAAGTCATCCCACCTACTACTAGATTTCTATGATGTAGAAATTAAAGAGGGCAAAGTCTTTGACCTAGATGTTAAGGAAGATAAATCAATCACCTTGTTCACCCTAAAGGGGGAAATTGAAGTAGGAGATGAAGTAATCGATGAAAAAACAGCAGTCCACCTAAGCCAAGGAGATAAGGTTAACTTCAAGGCAAGGACAGATGCATCAGTTTTATTCCTACAATCTGATAGACTAAATGAAGATGTAGCTTGGGGTGGCCCTATAGTTATGAACACTAAGAGAGAACTCTTCCAAGCCTTCACAGAATTAAACAACGGTACCTTCATAAAAGAAAACCTAGAAATCTAATAATAATATATAAATGCTACGGTCTACTCTGTCTGTAGCATTTTTTTATGGATACTAATAAGAATTTATATATAATTACTGGTATTTTTTTGTAAAGTTTAGGGAAAATTTGAAAGATAAAAAAATGAAAAGTAAAACAAATTCTCTATAACTTTACATAAATTTTATAAAAGCAAAGCAAATTTCTTATATTTTCCTTTTACAATAGAGAAAAAGGGAGGATATTATGAAAAAAACAATTCTAGATTATTAGCACTTTTGCTTGTTGCAGGTATTTCTTCTCAAATATTTGAAAGTGATGCTTTTGCTGCAGAAGATAAACACGTGGATGATAAGGTAGCTACAGAAGTAGAAGCTAGCGAAGTTACTACATACGCGGGCTTCACTAACGAAGTATATGAGGATGGAAAAGACTATCCAAAGAACGAATCTGAAGGCAGAGAATCTGATGGTACAGACAAGTACAATAGAGCTACTAAAGTTAAGAGGGAGTCCTATGGTGAAGATAAGAACGTAGTTGATATTGATCCAGAAGTTAAGGCTAAGCTTGAAGAAACTAATGGGGAGTATGGCAAGAAGAATTGATCCAGCTAAGGACAAGAAAGCCCTAGTTGATGCAATCGACCTTATGAAATTAAATGCTAATGATGCAGTAGCTGCTGATAAACTAGCTGAATACAAGCAAGCCTTAGAAACAGCTCAAGCTGTCTTGGCTGATGAAAATGCCAGCCAAGCAGAAACTGACGGAGCTGTAAGAGTTCTAAGATTTAGAGCTAAAGAAATCGGCCTAGAGCTTGATAAAGTAGTAGAAAATACCAACAAAAATATAGTTGTAGCTGAAAAATCTGTAGCTACTAAAGAAGTAAAAGACGAAAAGACTGAAGATAAAAAAGAAGCTAAAGAAGTTAAGAATCAACCCAGCAAGTTTTCAAACCCTAAGACAGGTGCCGCAGGACTAACAAGAGTTATAGCTACCCTAGGTGCAGCTCTTTAAGGATTATTCACAAGCAAAAGAAAATAGTTTATTCAATGATTAAAGGCGGGTTCCCCTCCCGCCTTTTTTCTCTTGCCTATAACTATTTTTCTAAGCTTTGATAGAGAATTCTAATGGCTAAATATACATAGCCTTGGTCAATAAAGATACGATTTTAATTATTAAATAAATTAAAATACATATTAAAATGTTATTTTTCGACGTTTTTGGGAATATATAAAATAATGGAGGAGATTAATATGGACAAAGAACAATATATTAAAACTTTTCAAGACGCAATTAAAATAAACACTGAAAATGGAAACGAAAAAGAGCTAGCTGAGTATTTTCAAAATCTACTCAAGGAAAATGGAATTGAATCTAAACTTATAGAAGATGATAATGACGATAAAAGAGCCAGCCTCTTTGCAGAAATTGAAAACGGCGATGGCAAGGTTCTAGGACTTACTGGTCACTTGGACGTAGTAAGCGCAGGCAAGGAAGAAGACTGGACCCACCCACCTTTTGAAGGAGTAATCGAAGATGATGTAATCTGGGGTAGGGGAGCATCTGACATGAAGGGTGGAGTATCAGCCCTAGTCCATGCCTTTATCCACGCTAATGAAGAACAAAATTTTAAGGGTAAAATTAAACTTATCCTTACAGTAGGTGAAGAAATTGGTCAACTTGGCGCAGGCAAGGTAACAGAAGAAGGCCTCATAGATGATGTAGACGCTATGATAATAGCTGAACCATCTAATTTTGGTGTAGCCTATGCCCACAAGGGATCACTAAACTACAAGGTAGTATCCAAGGGACTATCTTCACACTCATCAGCGCCACAACTAGGATCTAACGCAGTAGAACACTTGGCAGATGCTATAGTTAGAATCAAGGAAAGACTAGCTGAAGAAGCTGATAAATATGAGAATGACATCCTAGGCAAGACCTTTAATAACATCACAGTTGTATCAGGAGGAGAGCAAGTAAACTCAATCCCCGACTATGCAGAATTCGAAGCAAATGCTAGGACAATCCCAGAATTTAACAACAAAGATGTAATAAATGTAGTAAAGGAAGTATTGGATGAACTAAATGAAGAATTTGGAGCAAACCTAGAATTAGAAGTAACTGCCAACCTAGATCCAGTAGAAACTGACCCAGATTCTGATCTAATGAAGGCCATCCTAGAAGTTGCCAACAAGAATGAAAACCTAAAACCAAGCAAGATTGTAACCCAAATGCTTGAAGAATTAGGTGTCGATGTCGAAAAATTTTTCGAAAACCCAAAGGTAAGAGAAGCAGCCAAAAAAGCCCTAGAAGGTAAAGAAGACGTAGTAAAACCAATAGAGTTATCAGGAACAACTGACGCTGCTCAATTTACCAAGGCAAATGACAAGATGAACATATGCGTATACGGCCCAGGTATACCTGTCCTAAGCCACAAGACAGACGAGAGACTAGAACTAAGTCAATACCTAGACTTCATAGAACTCTATAAAGAAACAATCGTAGAATATTTGAAATAAATAATTGATTAGGACTTGCCTCAAGCAGGTCCTTTTTGGTTGTCAAATAATAAATTTAATTAATAATAAAAAATAAGTCCGTTCTATAAATCGATTCTAGACTTCTAGAAAATATTAAAGATAGGGAAAACAATTTAAAAATTTTAAAAAGAATATAATTTATTTTAATTCAAAACCTCCTTGAGTCCTATGATTTTGTTTTCACCATTTATTCATATCAATTTAAAGAAATTAACAAAATCTAGGCATAGATACTTTAGATATTTATATACATTGTCGGATTATTTGCTTAAAATATTGCTATTTAGAGAAATTTTTTTTTTATTAATTTAGATCATAAGTTTATTTTATTCAAGAAAATATTAGTTTATAAATTCAAAGTGAAAAATTATTAAATAGATAAAAAAACTACTTTTAATAAATATTGATATAAACTTGTATGTTTTCATAAATTCGTCATGATTAAGATGTAAGCAAATGTTTTTTTAATCAAATCTTGCTTGAAATAATTTATGATAGGGTACAATAATATTAAGAGGTGAAATTCATTGGTATTTAAGGAAGTATGAAATTTATTGAAAGTTTTTATTTTTCTTTAAATCATGATTATGCATCTTGAAAACGTATTATATTTAAAGGAGGAAATTATGATTATAGGAATTCCAAAAGAAATTATGCACGACGAAGCTAGAGTATCAGCATCACCAGAGTCTGTAAAGAAGTATGTTAATGATGGATTTGAAGTGTTGGTAGAAACAAATGCTGGAAGTGGAGCTCATTATTTTGATGAAGACTATAAGGAAGCTGGAGCTAAGATTATAGATTCACCTAAGGAAATTTATGAAAAGGCTGACATAATTTTGAAGGTTAAAGAACCATTATTCAATGAAGAGTTAAATGTTCACGAAGTTGATCTTATGCATGAAGGTCAATATTTGATTACTTTTATCCATCCAGCAGCACCAGCTAACCATGATATGGTTAAGAATATGGCTAAAAAAGGAGTGATATCATTTACATTGGACGGAATTCCTAGAATTTCCCGTGCACAAAATATGGATGCCCTTACTTCAATGTCAACATGCGCAGGCTATAAGGGAATTCTAATTGCTGCAAACCTACTTACAAAATTTATACCTCAAATTTTCTCAGCAGTTGGTATGATGAAGCAAGCCAATGCTTTGGTTATAGGTACTGGAGTAGGTGGTCTTCAAGCTATTGCTACAGCAAAGAGACTAGGTGCTAAGGTTAAGGCAGCTGATATTAGACCAGATGCTTCAGAGCAAGCAGGAAGCTTGGGAGCAGAAGTTATTGACTTGGGAGTTGATCCAAAGCTTGCAGTTGGAGAAGGTGGCTATGCCCTAGGCCTACCAGATGATGTCCTTGCTAAGGAAAGAGAAGTCCTAAGAGAGCATGTAAAAGAAGCAGACATTATCTTCCTATCAGCATTAGTACCAGGGGAACTTGCACCTATCCTTATCACTGAAGATATGGTTAAGGAAATGAAGGATGGTTCTGTAATAGTTGATATTTCTATAGACCAAGGTGGTAACTGTGAAATAACTCCTCCAGGAGAAATTGGAAATAAGTATAATGTTTCCCTTGTAGGTATCAAGAATATACCAGGAGAGCTTCCAACATCTTCAACATGGATGTTCTCACAAAATGTTTATAATCTAGTATCTTACTTGTTCAAGGATAACAAGCCATCATTTGATTTAGAAGATGAAATAGTTTATAAATCACTTGCTACTTATGAAGGAAAGATTGTTCATAAGGGAGCTAAGAAGGCAATGGGTCTAGGTGATTAGATGAACTTTTTACTAAATCCACTGGCAAAACCTCTGATTTCCATAGTTTTATTTGTTGTTTCAATGGTTTTAGGCTATAAAATTATAAAAAATGTACCAAGTTTATTACACACTCCTTTGATGAGTGGGATGAATGCACTATCTGGGGTTACCATTATTGGTGCCCTAGTGCTGTTTTCACAAGATTTAGGAACTCGGGGCAAGATTTTTGGCTTTATAGCTATTGTTCTAGCGACTTTTAATGTAGTTGGAGGTTTTAAAGTTACTGACAGAATGTTAAAAATGTTTTCTAACAAGTAGGAGACTAATATGATAATCTTAGGAATCCTTATATTAGTTATACTCTTTGGAATTAATTCCATGAGTAAGGTTCAAAATGCCAAGTTTGGTAATAGGCTATCAGCCCTCGCCATGCTTGTTGCTATAATCTACACTGTTTTTAAGTTCGAAATATTATCGGAACCTGTGATATGGGCAGCCATTATCGTGGGCTTTGTTATAGGCTACTATATGGCAGTCAAGGTATCCATGATCCAAATGCCTCAAACAGTTGCCCTATTAAATGCCTTCGGAGGTCTGGCAAGTGCCATAGTTGCAATAATATCTATCAATATGGAAGATAAGTTTGTGGCTATTACTGGAATGCTTGCTATCTTTATAGGTATCGTAACCTTCGTGGGAAGTGTGGTGGCAGCCCTTAAGCTTGCTAAGGTTATAAATGGAAGACCTATAATAATTGGCGGTCATTCTATTTTATTAAATGTAAGTTTGATTGCAAGTATAGTAATATCTCTTCTTGCCTTAATGAATATATTACCAACAAATTTCTCAATACTTATGGTGTCTATCTTATCGGTAGTTTTTGGTACCTTATTTGCAATAAGAGTTGGTGGGGCAGATATGCCTATAGTAATATCATTACTAAATTCTACATCAGGAGTGGCAGGATCCATATCAGGAATGGTAATATTTAATCCTCTATTGATATCAGTAGGATCTATAGTGGGTGCAAGTGGTCTTATACTGACACAAATAATGTGTAAGTCAATGAATAGAAGACTTATTGATATCCTTATAGGATCAACAAGTATAAAAAAATCCACTAAAAAAACCCAAACTAAAGAAAGCCTAATAGTTGTAGAAAATAAGGAAATAGAAAAAGAAATAAAAGATAAGTTTTCTTATGATAACTTAAAGAAGGTAACAATAGTCCCAGGCTATGGAATGGCTTTATCCCAAGCTCAAGCCAAGGTGAAGGAATTAATGGAAGC
>JALEUV010000026.1 GCA_022780515.1 Anaerococcus sp.
ATATAATCCTAAGTCGGGAAAGATAGAATCAAGTGATTTAAGGGAAGAAAAGTACGCTTCCTTTAGGTCGGTAGGTCTTAAAGAACAAAATGAAATCTTTGGTAAGGTCGATACACAAACTTATAGTCTTGTCATTAAGGAAGTGGGCAAGGACTATGATTATGCCCTTGTGGATGATAAGGAATATAAGATCCTTGGCAAGGAAGCTTTTAGAAATAAGACTGGATATGTGGTGGGGGAAGTATGAGGATTGATTTAAAGGGTGATGACGAACTTATTAGGAAGTTATCGGGTATAAAGAATCTTGATTTTGCAAGAAAGACTGTAAGAAAGCACGGAGGAAATCTTCAAAGGACGATGAAGAAAAATGCTACTCCTGGATTAATTTTTACTAAGGGTTATTCTAGGGGAGAAACTAAGAGGTCTATAAGTCTAGAAGTTTTTGATTCTGGTCTTTCTGTAAGGGTCTTTCCTAATACAAATTATGCCCCATATCTTGAGTATGGTACTCGTAAGATGGAGGCTGAGCCTTTTGTTAAGCCTAGCCTTGATGCTATCAAAGATGACTTTATAAAGGATTTAGAAAAGATAGATTAATGAATGATGAAATATACAATTTAATATTTGAAAAAATCCAAGAACTAGGATATGATTGCTATCCATTTTTACCAGATGATAAGGCGTCATATCCTTTTGTTATTGTAGGAGAAACTAACCTTATGCCAAGGGCTACTAAGTCATTTTCTCTAGGGGAAGTTAGTGTATTCGTCCATGTGTGGACTAGTAAAGATAATAGGAGCGAATGTCAAAAGATTATGAAGGATATAGAGATCAATTGTGCAAGTTTTGCTAGTCCTCATTTTTGGTATTTGTTTTCTGCTTCTTCAAGGATTTTGGCTGATAATTCTACTAATGATACCCTTTGGCATGGGGTTTTGGATTTTAATTATAAGTTTTATTAAAGGAGAGATATATGTTAAAGCCAATTTATGGTAAAGATAAGATTTTGATGTTTAGATTGTTGGATGAAGCAAGTAAAAATAGCGCTGCTAAGCTTGCTCTTCAAGTGGAGCATACTTTGTCCAGTGAAAGAAGTGTTGACAGTACGCAAACCAAGGACGGAGCTATTACAAGTGACGGCGGTATAGAGTATTCTCTTGAGCTTAATGCTATAGCAAGTGACGATGAAGTTAATGACATGCTTAAAAGATCCGTTGATGAGCAAAAGGTCTTGGAGGTATGGGAGATTAACCTTGCAGGAGAGAAGAATGAACAAGGACAATTCCCTGCGAAGTATATGCAAGGCAAGCTTGAAAGTTGGGAGCTTCCTGCAAATGTTGAGGATTTGGCAGAGGTTTCTACTACTCTTAAGATTGACGGCATTCCTCAAGACGGATACGCTACTGTATCTAAGGAACAAGAGAAGGCTATTTTGTATACCTTTAGAGACGTTACTCCTTATACGGGAGAAGATGAGGTCTCAGGTGAAGACGATCCTGAAGTAGAACCGGGTGTAGGAGCATAGGACTAGTTTTTTGCTAGTCCTTTTTTTAAAGGAGTTTTTATGATTTTAAATATTAAGGGCAATGATTATGAGTTGAATTTCGGTCTTAAGTTCTGTAGGGATATTTCTAAGGATAAGGCGAGAACGGAAAACGGCATTGATATAAGGGTCGGCATTGAAAATGCAGTTTCAGCTCTTTATACAGGTGATGTTTTGATTTTGCCAAGTCTTATTAGGGCAGGTCTTTCTTATTTGTCTAAGAAGCCTAGTGATAAGGATATTGAAGATTTCTTGGATTCTTATGATGATTTGGAAGGCTTGTGTGATGATTTTTTATCGGAATTGCTGGAGCAATCGGCTACGAAGAAGAAGGCTCTGGCTGTTTATACAAGCCTGGAAGAGGCGAAGAGAAAAGAAGAGTCAAAGAAAACGAAGTAGATCATATTTATTATGATGATTTGATTATTGACGGACTCAGGTATTTAACTTGTGATTTGAAAGTCTTGGAGCTTATGACTTTTTTTGAGTATAAGCTAAGGATGAAAGCCTATTATCTTAAAGAGATTGATGATATTAAGTATTTTGTTCAAAAGGAGCTTTTGAAGAGAAAGATAAAGGCGACCGAGAAAAGGGCAGGTCTTGTCGTATATAAGTATTCGAAGGTCAGCGAAATTTTTGATTACGAGAAGGCTGAAAGGGAAGTTTTGGGCAAGTACAAGGATAAGGATAAGGAAGATAAGTTTGACAGGCTTAGACTTATCGCAAGTAGAGTAAGAAAGTTTAAGGAAGAAGGTGGATCTGATGGCATATAGGGTTGAAGCTATACTTTCCGCCGTTGACAGTGGATTCAGTTCACAATTTGACAAAGCCAGTCGTTCGGTTAAAAAGCTTCAGGACAGTGCCAAAAATCTGGGTAAGGTCGGAGACTCTTTGAGTTCTTTGGGCTCCAAGCTTACCAGAAATGTGACTCTTCCAATAGCAGGCGGTGCGGTTTATGCCGGTAAGAAGTTCGCTGATTTCGAACAAGGTTTGGTCGGCGTAGGTAAGACGACGGGTATGGCAGGTAAGGAGCTTAAAGGTTTCGGGGATGATATTTCGAAGATGAGTTCCAATATACCAGCTTCTACCAACGAGCTTTTGGACTTGGCTCAAACTGCCGGTCAACTTGGTGTTCACGGTCGTGATGATTTGTTGGAGTTTACTCAAGTTATGGCTGAAATGGGATCTGCCACGAATCTTGCCGGAGAAGAAGGGGCTGTAGCAATGGCGAGGTTTGCCAATGTTATGGGTCTTGATGTAGGCGATAGTGTAAGAGATGTAGGAGATGCAGTTGTAAGGCTGGGTAATAATTTTGCTACTAGTGAGTCCGATATTATGAGTATGTCATCGGAGCTTGCTGCAGGGGCAAGGCTTGTCGGTATTACTACGCCTGATGTTTTGGCTCTGGGTACAGCTATGAGCTCTCTTGGTATTCGATCTGAAGAGGGCGGTTCCGCTATGACTATGGTTTTGAATAAGATAGATAAGGCCGTAAGTCAAGGAGGTACTAAGCTGGAAGAATTTGCCAATGTTGCGGGTATGAGTGCCGAAGAATTTGCAAGTGTCCGGAAGAGTTCGCCTATAGATGCCGTACAGGCTTTGATGGCAGGGCTTGATGAAGTGAGTCTTTCCGGTGGCAATATGAACCAGATCCTAGCTGATTTAGGTATTACCGGTATAAGGGAATCCAAGGTAGTTAAGTCTTTGGCTCAGAATCATAAGGTTTTGGAAGCAGCAGTCAAGATGAGTAATGAAGCTTATTTATATGGCAATGATTTATCCGAGGAAGCAGCGGCTGCATCGGAGACTTTGCACGCGGCTTTGAAGATGTTGGGTTCTACCTTGTCCAATATAGCTAAGGATGTTTTCGCAACTTTTGCTCCAGCTATTACCGATATGGTTTTTAAGTTAAGAGATTTTGCCGCAGGATGGTTTAATTTGTCCGATTCTACCAAGCAAAGTATAGCAACTATGGTTGCAAAGATCGGCTTACTT
>JALEUV010000034.1 GCA_022780515.1 Anaerococcus sp.
ATATACTATATATGAGTTTTTAAGCACTTTAAATAAAGGACTTTATGTGCTATAATCAAGGTATTCAAGACATAGGGGGAAGTATGAATATAATTATAGTCGGTGCAGGTATAATAGGCTCCTACCTAACAAGCCAACTGGCCGAAGAAGACCACAATATCCTAGTTATAGAAAAAGATAAAGATATATTAGATAGACTACTAGCTGTAAATGATGTGATGGGAATTTTGGGAGATGGAACTGATCCTGAAATCTTAAAGGAAGCTGATATCAAAAGCTGCGATATTTTCGTAGCCCTTACCCTAGAAGATGATATCAACATTATAGCGTCAGTTATGGCAAAAAACCTAGGTGCTAGATATACCATAGCCAGGGTTAGGGAACCAAAATATACCAATGACCTTAAGTTTATGAGATCATCTATGGGAGTTGATAATATTATCAATCCTGAATATTATGCTGCTAAGGAAATTCAAAGGACCCTCAAGTACCCTAAGTCCCACAGCGTAGATTCATTCTTCCATGGGGCAGTTAATATGATCCAGCTTGAGATCAAGCAGGACTCCGCTATGTTAAATAAGTCCTTGAAGCAACTTTCTATGGAGGGCTACCTCAAGGACGCACTAATTTGTATAGCAAGGTACAAGGACAATATTTTTATCCCGGCAGGTGATCATGTCCTTAAAGAAGGGGAGTTTGTCCATATCGCAGCAAATAAATCAGTCCTTAGTAGGATTTATAAGTCTGAGGTTGGAGATGAGGATTCTATAAAAAAGGTAATGATAATTGGCGCATCTAGGATTTCCTACTACCTTACCAATTTATTGCTAGAGAGAAATTTTGAAGTTACCATTATGGAAATCAATAAGGAAAGAGCGATTACTATCCAAGAGGCCTTCCCAAAGGCAGTAGTAATCAATACTGACGGAGCAAACCCTGATGTTCTTACAGAAGAGAGGGTTACCTCCTACGATGCAGTAATAGCCCTTACTCCAACTGACGAAGAGAATATCCTTATCTCCCTTCTAGCCAAGAGACTAGGTATCAGCAATATAATAACCAAGGTAGATAATACCAAGCTTCTTAAGATTACCGGACTCTTAAATATTGACGATGCCATTACCAGCAAGCGTGCTGCCAGCGACTTCGTCCTAAGACTAGTTAGAAGCAAGGAAAATGCTAACGGTTTTTCAATCAAGAACCTATACAGGCTAGAAGATGAAAATGTAGAGGCCATAGAATTTAATATTATAGAAGATTGCAAGATTGTAGGAAGAAAATTGAAAGACCTTCCTATAAAGAAGAACACCCTAGTAGCCTACATCAAGGACGGCCCTTACGGTAAGATCTCCATAGCCAACGGTAATTCTACTATCAAGGTCGGCGATAGGGTCCTAGTTATGACAACCAACAAGAATTTCTCTGTAATTGATGATATATTGGAGGAAGAATGAATACAGGTATTATAAAATATACTCTAGGAAAATTGCTAGTAATCTTGGCAGGTCTTATGTGCCTACCCCTTATAGTCTCCTTCATCTACAAGGAAAATATGATAGATGTCTTATCCTTTAGCTTGCCCATATTAATTTCATTTGGACTAGGCAAGTACCTCCAAAAAAAGGGCGATAGTAGTGGAGATTTTTACCTAAAAGAAGCTATGTTTATAGTAGCTTCTGGATGGATCATCTTCTCCTTGTTCGGGTCTTTGCCCCTCCTTATGACTCCAGAAGAGTACAACACACCCATAGATGCTATCTTTGAGATGGTATCAGGCTTTACGACAACAGGGGCAACAGTTGCAAGGAGTGTGGAGTCCCTACCAAATTCTATAATATTTTGGAGGTCTCTCTCCCACCTAGTAGGAGGTATGGGAATCTTGGTCTTTACCTTGGCAATTCTACCAAAGACCAACAGGAACTCTTCCCTTATAATGCAAGCAGAAGTCCCAGGCCCTACCTTTGGTAAGATAACATCTAAGCTATCAGATACAGCCAGGGCCCTCTATATAATCTACCTAATAATGACCCTCGTAACTGTAGTCTTTCTCTTGTTTGGTGGGATGAACTTATTTGATGCCTTGATCCATGCTATGAGTACTGCAGGAACAGGTGGCTTTGGTAACAGAGACCTATCTATTGGCTATTATAATTCAAGATATATAGAGATAGTTTTATCAATATCCATGTTTGCCTTTGGGGTAAACTTCAACGTTTACTACTATTCTATCTTTAGGACACTAAGGGAGGGGACTGATAGCGAAGAGCTAAGATTCTATCTTGGAATCACAATTGGTGCTACCATCCTTATCTTCCTAAATATCTTCTCAACCTATGCTGACAAGGGCTATGCCCTATCAAACTCTCTTTTTGCGGTAACCTCTATTATGACAACAACAGGTTTTGTATCAGCAGACTTTGGAACATGGCCTTTATTTTCAAGACTGATATTAATATTCTTGATGTTTGTGGGTGGCTGTGCAGGATCTACTGCAGGAGGACTCAAGGTATCGAGAGTTATAATTTTGGTAAAACGTGCTATCAACCAAGTAAGACAATCCCTCCATCCTAGGAGGATAACTATGACTAGGCTAGATAAAAAAAAGGTGGATGAAGAAACCGAGACCTCAGTTGGCAAATACTTTGCTCTCTTTATCCTAATCTTTGTAGTCCTTATCCTAATAGTTGCCCTTGATGTAAATGACTTTCAGTCAGCCTTCACAGCAGTGGCAACCACCTTCAACAACGTAGGCCCTGGTATAGGAGAATTTGGACCTCTGGGAAGCTTTGCAGAAATAGGCCTCCTATCAAAAATATCCCTAACCATAGCCATGCTAATGGGAAGACTAGAAATATTCCCAATCCTCCTCATGCTAAGCCCTTACACCTATAGGGACCTTAGATCAAAAAGCAAGAAATAATCATTAACAGCAGGTAGCAATACCTGCTTTTTTTGTAGGATAATATAATTATATTGATGATTTGAGGAAGGCTCTTGAAGTATAAAATAAAATTTACTAAAAGATTTAAAGAATTTAAAACAAGCTAAAGATTAGTAGCTTCTTTATGTAAATAAAGATAATTAGAGTCACAATAAGTGTGATGAATCCTGCATCTAATAAAGCTAGGTGGTTTTTTATTCTTACTTTTATATAAAAAAGGATGCCACCCCTATGGTATAGGACGACATCCATATTGTTTAATTTTTTGCTCCTTGGCTTTTAGAAAATTTTTGTAGGTTTTCTAAGCCTAGGATTTTTTACTTGAAAAATTTATTTTCAATTCTTTCTTTGATAGCTTCTACACTAAAGCCTAGTTCTTCGATTACTTCATCTCCCTTGCCTGAGATACCGAACCTATCTATGGATATATTTAGACCATCTGTCCCTGTCCATTCTTCCCAGCCGAAGCTAGATGCCATTTCTATGGACACCTTTCTTACATTTTCTGGGAGGATTTCTGCCTTGTAGGCCTCGTCTTGGGCCCTAAATAGTTCCATGGATGGCATAGATACGACCCTTACCTTCTTGCCATCTGCTTCTAGAGTCTTAGCAGTATCTAGGGCTAGGGCTACTTCTGATCCTGTTCCTATTAGGATTAGGTCAGGGTTTTCTGCATCCTTTATGATATAGGCTCCCTTTTCTATTCCTTCTACTTGCTCTGTTTCTTCTAGATTTCTTACGTTTTGACGGGTAAGAGCTAGAACTACTGGGCTTTGCTTACTCTCTAGGGCCACCTTCCAAGCAAGTCTAGTTTCATTGGCATCAGCTGGCCTAATAAGAATTGCATTTGGAATTGATCTTACCATGGCAAGTTGTTCGATTGGCTCATGGGTTGGGCCGTCTTCTCCTACAGCTACGCTATCGTGGGTCATAACATAGGTTAGTGGGAGCTTACCTAGAGCAGATAGTCTTAGGGCTGGTTTTAGGTAGTCTACGAAGACAAAGAAGGTAGATACATAGTGGAAGGATCCTCCATGGGCTAGAATTCCATTACCTATAGCAGCCATGGCAAATTCACGAACCCCATAGCATACATTGCGTCCTGCTGGATTTTGATCTGTCATAGGGTCTTCATCATTAATATTTGTCTTATTTGATGAAGAAAGGTCAGCACTGCCACCCCAGAAGTTTCTGGTGATTTTGGCTATATCTTGGATTATTTCTCCACTTGATGACCTGGTTGCTACATCCTTCATAGAAGAATCATAGGTCCTTATTTGGTCCATAAAGCCATCAGGTAACTCTCTATTAATACCCATCATTAAATCATTGTAGTCATCGCCATAGGCTTCCTTATAAGAAGCTAAGAGCTCTTCCCAAGCTTTTTCTTCTTCCTTACCCTTTTCGAGGATTCCTTGTCTAAAGGTATCGTAGACTTCTTCAGGGACTTCGAAGTCCTTGGCTTCCCATCCATAAACTTTCTTGGCTGCCTTGAAGTCATCTGCTCCGATTGGCGCCCCATGGACCTTGTTAGTTCCTTGATTTACTGAACCATAGCCTATAATAGTTTTAATTTCTATTAGGCTTGGACCCTCCTTGTTTTCCTTAGCCTTAGTTATAGCCTCATAAATCTCTTCGAGATTATTGCCGTCTTCGACCCTTAGGTAATTCCAATTAAGAGCCTCTGCCCTCATTTCAATATTTTCAGAGAAGGAATCTGCTAGGTCTCCATCAAGGGAAATATTATTTGAATCATAAAGAACGATTAGCTTGTTAAGGTTTAGATGACCTGCAAAGCTCATTGCTTCATAGGAAATACCTTCCATCAAGTCCCCATCACCACATAGGGCATAGGTGTAGTGGTCTATAATATTATAATTTTCCTTGTTATATAGACCTCCTAGGTGCTTTTCAGCTAAAGCCAGACCTACAGCTTGGCCTATTCCTTGGCCCAAAGGTCCAGTTACAACCTCAACCCCTGGTGTAACTCCCC
This sequence comes from Anaerococcus sp., assembly GCA_022780515.1. GTDB lineage: Bacteria > Bacillota > Clostridia > Tissierellales > Peptoniphilaceae > Anaerococcus. The sequence continues at coordinate 4,935 of JALEUV010000034.1, forward strand.
TCTCAGGATGACCTGGAGCCTTAGATCCTACTTGTCTAAAATTCTTTAGTTCATCAATAGATAGGTCATATCCTGATAGGTGCAAGAGAGAATAAAGCATGGCAGAACCATGACCTGCTGACAAAACAAACCTATCCCTATTAAACCAATCAGGGTTTTCAGGATTAGCCTTCAAAATTTTATTAAACAAAACATAAGCCATAGGAGCAGCACCCATAGGTAGACCAGGGTGGCCACTATTAGCCCTTTCGATTTGGGCAATTGATAAAGCCCTAATTGCATTAACTGCTAATTGATCGTTATTAGTAAACATGAAATCTCCTTTTTAAATCTTCTACTTATACTTTACTATAAATCGTTTTATTTTTAAGGAAAAAGATCCGTAGCCGAAGCTACAGATCTCAAAATTATTTTCGTTCAAAGTCCTCCCAGTCCTTCTTGAACTTATCAATGCCTTGGTCGGTCAAAACATGGGACCATAGCTTTTCAAAAAGACTTCCAGGAACTGTCGCTATATGGGCACCAGCGAGAGCTGCATCCTCAAAATTCTTGATATTTCTAATGGATGCCGCTATAATTTCTACTTCAAAGCCATAAGTATCTATTATAGTCCTTATATCATAAATAAGCCTCGCTCCATCTTCCCCCATATCATCAATCCTTCCCATAAAAGGAGAAACATAACTTGCCCCAGCCTTCATAGCCATAAGGGCTTGGGATAGAGAAAAAATTAGTGTGCAATTAGTCCTAATCCCTTCCTTGGATAAGGTATTGATGGCCCTTAGTCCATCTTCAGTCATAGGGATTTTGACAACAATATTATCTGCCCACTTACTAAGATCTCGTGCCTCCTTGACCATGGATTCATAGTCATAGGAAGTAACCTCAGCAGATATCGGACCCTCGACAAAAGATGCTATCTCAGAAATTACTTCCTTAAAATCTCTCCCCTCTTTTTTGATAAGAGAAGGATTAGTAGTAACCCCATCACAAAGTCCCAAAT
>JALEUV010000041.1 GCA_022780515.1 Anaerococcus sp.
ATATTTTTCAGCTACACTTCCATAACCACCAGTTTCTCTTGAAAGATATTCTAATATTAATTTTATTTTAAATTCTTTTGTGTATTTTGGCATACTAAAACCCCTCCATCCGTATTCCGGATTTTGGGGTTCAGGTCAAAGTCCTAATTCTGGTATTACTTTGCTTATTTTTATAAAACTTTAATTTATAAAATTACATCCTTGCCTTCAAGGATTAGGTTCATGTTCTTTACAGAGCACATGGATCCACACATGGTGCAGGTGTTTTCTTCCTCAGGAAGGGATGAGTCCCTATACTTTCTGCATTTTTCTGGATCGATTGCAAGCTCAAACATTCCCTTCCAGTCAAGGGCTTGTCTTTTCTTGCTCATTTCGAGGTCCCGATTTCTTGCATCCTCTAGCTTGGCAATATCTCCTGCATGGGCTGCGATCTTGCAGGCAACTATGCCTTCCTTAACATCGTTTACATCAGGAAGTCTAAGGTGCTCAGCTGGGGTTACGTAGCATAGGAAGTCTGCCCCATGGCTTGCAGCAATAGCTCCACCTATGGCTGATGTGATGTGGTCATAGCCAGGTGCAATATCTGTGACCAAAGGTCCAAGGACATAGAAAGGTGCATTGTGGCACAACTTTTTTTCAAGTTTTACATTCATTTCTATATCGCTTATTGGCACGTGGCCTGGTCCTTCTATCATAACTTGGACGTCTTTTTCCCATGCCCTCTTGGTTAGCTCACCTAGGGTAATTAGCTCAGCGATTTGGCTAGGGTCTGTTGCATCATGGATACCACCAGGTCTTAGGGAATCTCCAAGTGATAGGGTAACATCATACTCTCTAAGGATATCTAGGAGTTCATCATAGTATTCGTAGAAAGGATTTTCCCTATTGTTCATATGCATCCAACCAAACAAGAGAGAACCACCACGAGATACTATTTCGTTGACCCTCCTATTTCTCATAAAGATTTCTGCATTTGCCATATTGATACCACAATGGATAGTAACAAAGTCTACTCCATTTTCGGCATGATTTCTTACAACATCAAGGAATTCTTCTGCCTTTATAAATGATAGACCCTTATCAAGAAAGCCTACTGCATCATACATTGGCACAGTTCCTATCATGGCTGTTGATTTTTCGATAAGTTTTTTTCTAAATTCTTGGGTCTTGCCGTAGTTTGATAGGTCCATGATAGATTCTGCACCCATATTGAGGGCCATATCTACCTTTTGCATCTCGAGGTCTAGGTCGTTTAGGTCTTTTGATATACCTAGGTTTACGTTGATTTTGGTTCTGAGACCTGTACCTATTCCTTCTGGAGAAATAGAATTGTGGTTTTTGTTCCTAGGGATAACTATCTCACCCTTGGCAATCTTTTCTAGCAAAAATTCTTCGCTAACATTTTCCTTCTTTGCAACGATTTTCATTTCCTCTGTTACAAAGCCAGCCTTAGCAGCTTCCATTTGTGTTTTATATTTCATAAATTAAAAAAACCTCCTAAAATATTATAGGAGTATAAATATGCTTCATCCCTTGCAGGCATTACCCTGACCGGTTTGATGGTCGAAGTCTAACTTCCTCTCAGCACATAGCTCCCATAGATCATTAATTTACACTTCTATTATATAAAATAATTGGCAATTTGTAAAAGACCTAGGGAAAATACTCTTTTATTATTAAATCATTGTAAAATTTTTATTAATTTTAAATAAAATTAGGAGGCTTGCCGTCTTGACATATAAATTTTTAATTATATAATAACATCATACAAAATTTAGGGGTAGTGGAGGGTATTATGAATTATTTTATTTCTAAAAATAAAAATCATTTTTTTGATGAAATCATTATGTTCTCTATGCTTGCCCATGTAAAAAAACTAAAAATTTCAAAAGATAAGTATGCCTATAAGGGAGTCCGTTTGGACTCTCTTTTTTGTTGTTCTAGGGGAGGAGATATAGAAAAGAATTTATGAGTGGAGTTGTAGGAATCGTATCGAAGAAGAAGGTAGGAAAGGAATTACTTTTTTCCCTTAATTCTATCCAACATAGGGGCCAAGACAGTGCAGGAATTATTGTTTCTGACGGCAAGAACCTAATTAGGATGAGGGGATCAGGTTTAGTAAGTGAAGTTTTTTCGGAGAAGAATTTAAATAACATCAAGTCCCACATTGGCATTGGTCATGTTAGGTCTTCACCAGAGGGATTAAACCAGGACTATAATATAGAACCCTTGTTTTCTTTTATTAAGGGGGAAGAGTTTTCTATTGGCAATGATGGCAATATTATGAACTACAAGTCCTTAAAGAAGGACCTAGAGAATGAAGGAATATCATTTCATACTCATACAGATAGTGAGCTTATTATCTTTCTTATAGCCCGTTATTTTAAGGGAGATATAGTAGAATCCATTAGGAAGACTATGGCCAAGCTCATAGGAGGCTACTCCTGTGTAATAGCCATGCCCGATAAGCTCATAGCCTTTAGGGATAGGCTTGGTATTAGACCCTTGATGGTGGGCCACAATGAAGAAAATATTGTAGTAGCATCTGAAAATGCTGCCATAGAGATCTTAGGGGTTGATGACTATAGGGACCTAGAAGCAGGGGAGATTATTGTTATAGATAGGGACGGATACAAGTCCTTCAAGATGGAAGAAGACCTTAATCCAAGGCATTGTATCTTTGAATATGTCTACACATCAAGACCTGATGCCAACATAGACGGTATTAATTCTTATATGTTCCGTAGGAGGTGTGGGGAGGCCTTATTTAAGGAAAGTCCAGTAGATGTTGATTTAGTTTGCCCAGTGCCAGATTCTGGTACACCATCAGCTATCGGCTACGCCCAAGCATCTGGGATTCCCTTTGCTGAAGGCCTTGTTAGAAACCGTTACATGGGGAGGACCTTTATAAAGTGTACCCAAGAGGAAAGAGAAATTGCCGTTAAGCAAAAACTCGCCCCACAAAAGGCAGTAATTAAGGGCAAAAGAATAGTCTTGGTGGACGACTCAATAGTAAGGGGTACTACTTCCATCAATTTGATTGAGCAAATTAGGACAGCTGGGGTCAAGGAAATTCACTTGATGATTACTTCCCCTCCTTTCAAGTATCCTTGCTACTATGGGGTAGATACTCCTAACAAGGATAAGCTCATGGCTAATAATTTGAATATCGAAGAGATGAGGAAAGCCATAGGAGTTGATAGTCTACACTTTATTAGCCTAGAAGGACTTATTAGTGCCAGCAAGACAGATGGAGAGAGTTTCTGTAAGGCTTGTTTTACAGGCGATTATGCCAAATATGGAGAGAAGATTTGAATTTAGCAGTATTTATATCAGGAAGAGGTAGTAACCTTAAGGCCCTCCTCGATGCCCAAGGGGAAGGATATTTTCCTAGTGAGATTAAACTAGTTGTATCAAACAAGGAGGCTGAGGGCCTAGACTATGCTAGGGATACAGGAATTGACTACTTAGTAAGTAAGGACGATGCTGAGATTATAAGGACTATGAAGGAAAAAAACATAGACCTTGTAGTCCTTGCAGGCTACCTTCCTAAGATTAGCAAGGACTTGATTGACAATTTCACCCTTATTAATATCCACCCATCCCTCCTTCCAAAGTATGGGGGCAAGGGCTATTATGGAATGAATGTCCACAGGGCAGTCTTTGAAAATGGTGAGAAGACTAGTGGAGTTACCGTCCATTATGTAAATGAAAAACTTGATGATGGCAAGATTATACTTCAACGAGAAGTTGATATTAGTGGATGTGAGTCAGCAGAAGAAGTAGCAGATGAAGTATTAGTAGTAGAGCATGAGATACTAAAAGATGCAATAAAGTTATTGGAGGAAAAATGAGAGCATTATTATCAGTTACAAATAAAACAGGAATAGTTGAATTAGCTAGGGGACTAGAATCCCTTGGGGTTGAGCTTGTATCTACAGGTGGAACCTACAAGCAAATAGCAGATGCCGGCGTAGAAGTTATAGAAATTGACAAGATAACAAACTTCCCAGAAATCCTAGATGGCAGGGTAAAGACCTTATCACCTTATGTTCATGGGGGCATCCTCTACAAGAGAGATAGCGAAGAGCATGTTCATACAGTAGAAGAGCTAGGAATAAAGCCAATAGACATAGTGGTAGTTAACCTATATGAATTCCAAAAGGCCCTTGAGTCCAAGGACCCAGAAAATATAATCGAAAATATTGATATAGGTGGACCTTCCATGGTTCGTTCAGCTGCCAAAAACCACAAGGACGTACTTATTGTAACAGATCCAGCAGACTATGAAGACCTTCTAGATAGACTAAAAAATAATAATATAGACCTTGCCTATAGGCAAAAATTAGCCATGAAGGCCTACAGCCTTACAGCCTACTATGATTCAATAATAGCTAGGTACTTCCAAGACTTGACAGGAGAAGAAGCTAATTACAAGACCTATGGCTTCAAAAAAGAAGAAGAGCTAAGGTATGGAGAAAACCCTGGCCAAGGAGCAGCCCTCTACAATGACACCTATGTCAAGGGACTTCTTGATACAGCAGAAGTTATCCATGGCAAGAAAATGTCCTACAACAACTACAACGACCTAAACCCAGCAGTAGAACTTGCTAAGGAGCTTGGAGATAAGGCAGTAGTTGCCCTAAAACACCAATCACCTTGTGGGGTTGCAGTAGGAGATGATATCTATGATTCCTACATCAAGGCCTATGAATGTGATAGCCAATCAATCTTTGGTGGAATAGTAGCAGTAAATGGAATAATTGATGCAAAGACTGCCCAAAAGATGAGCGAGATTTTCCTAGAAATAATAGCTGCTAGGGACTTCGAAGAAGAAGCCTTGGAGATTTTATCAAAGAAGAAAAATGTAAGACTAGTTAAAATCGACTTTGATGTAGATTCAGTTAAGGAAGAAATCAGATACCTAAATGGTAAGGTCCTAATCCAAGAGAAGGACTTTGCAGAAGATGAAGTAAATGTAGTAACTGAAACCAAGCCAAGTGATGAGGATATAGAAGACCTCTTATTTGCTCAAAAGGTCGTAAAATATGTCAAGAGTAATGCCATAGTTGTAGCCAAGGGCAAGAAGACCCTAGGATGTGGTGCAGGTCAACAATCCAGGGTATGGGCCCTAGAATCAATCAAAGACCACTTCCCAGAAAGAGATTTTGAGGGAGCAGTCCTCGCATCTGATGCCTTCTTCCCATTCTCAGATACAGTAGAAATGGCAAATGATATGGGCATCAAGTCAATCATAGAACCAGGTGGCTCTGTCAGAGATCAAGATTCAATAGATGCCTGCAACAAGTATGGCATATCAATGGTATTTAGTAAATCTAGACATTTCAAACATTAAGGTAGATATGAAGATATTAATTATAGGGTCAGGTGGAAGAGAATATGCCCTGGCCCAAAAAATACAAAAAGAAGATAGGGAAGTAATACTCGCTCCAGGAAATGGAGGAAGTAGTCAAGAATTTAGAAACGTTGATATAGATGTAGAAGATAATGAGGCCCTAGTAACCTTTGCCAAGGAAGAAAATATCGACTACACCATAGTAGGCCCTGAAGTGCCTTTGTGTAATGGAATAGTAGATGACTTCCAAAAAGAAGGCCTAGAAATATTTGGAGTAAATAAGAAAGCCTCTCAATTTGAAAGCTCCAAGATTTTTACCAAGTCTTTCCTAGAAAAATACGGCATCAAGACAAGCCCATATCTTGCGACAAGCGAGCTTGATGAGGCTATGGACTTTGCAAGGGCAAGTCTTGATAAGGATAGCCACCTAGTTATAAAAAGAGATGGTCTTGCCCAAGGCAAGGGGGTTTCTATAGTTGATAATATAGATGAAGCTCAAGCAAAGATTAAAGAAATCCTAGACCAAGATCAAAAAATTCTCCTAGAAGAATTCGTAGCTGGCTTTGAGATGAGCCTTCTAGTATTAACCGATAGTGAAGATTACCTAGTCCTACCTAGTGCCAAGGACCACAAGAAGATCTACGAAAACGAGGAAGGGCAAAATACTGGAGGAATGGGAACTTATGCTCCTAATATCGAGGCCGATGCCTATGTTGAGGGTATAAAAGAAGACCTATTACCAAAAATCATGAAGGGATTTAAGGAAGAGGGGATAGACTATCGTGGAGTCCTATTTATAGGCTTTATGATTAATGAAAATGGTGCCTATGTCCTAGAATTTAATGTAAGATTCGGAGATCCAGAAACTCAAGTTGTCCTAGAGCTAATCGACAATGATATCCTTGAGCTCCTAAGGGCAACTAGCCAAAAGAAACTAAGTCAAGTTGACCTAAAGACAAACAATAAAAAGGCTATCTGCCTAGTCCTAGCTTCTGGGGGATATCCAGGAGCCTACGATAAGGGCAAGGAAATTACCTTTGATAAGAAAATATCATCTCAAGTCTACCATGCAGGAACAGACTACAAGGATGGCAAATACTACACAGCAGGTGGCAGGGTCCTAAACCTCATAGCAGTAGGAGATAGCTTTGATGAAGCCATAAATACCATCTATGAGGATGCCAAAAAAATCCACTTTGAGGGCAAATATTATAGAAAAGACATTGGCCCTAGGGTTAAGAGAGTTTATGTTTCAAAGAAAGATAGGTTCGACCGACTCAGTCCATCCATAAAAAAAGACCTAGAGACAGCCCTAAATATAAAAATCGAAGGCCTCAAAATTTATAACCGCTATGATGTCCAAACAAGTAGGGAAAATCTTGAGAAACTAATAGATACAGTCCTAAGCGAGCCTCCAGTTGATGAGGTATACGCCTTTGATGAAGCCTTCAGACTCCAAGCTAGTATGACTTCTGCCTTGGTTAGACAATACCTACCAGGACAATTTGACCAAAGGAAGAAGGGAGTACTTGATACAGCCCAACTTATAATAGACCAAGATGACCTAGACGTAAGGACAGCTACAGTCTATGACTTCAAGGGAGTAGATCCTAAGGATATGGCAAGGATTGAGTCCTACCTCATAAATCCTGTTGACTCCCATAGGGTTAATCTTGTAGGAGTGCCAACAAGTCTAGCAGGCAAGGACGAGAAGAATCTAGAAAATATAGTCTATGAAGGCTTTAGAGACTTTGACCTCGATGACTTAGAGAACTTCGTAGAAGAAAATTCCCTAGCCATGAATGTAGATGACCTCAAGCTTGTTAGAGATTACTTCAGGGAAGAAGATCGAGACCCTAATGAAACCGAAATCAAAATCCTAGATACCTATTGGTCAGACCATTGTAGGCATACAACCTTCAATACCTTTATTGATGTAGACTTTGACCCTGTAAGTCTCTTGGATAAGACTATCAAGGAAACTTTTGATAAGTATGTCAAGATGAGGGAAGAATTAAATATAACAAAGCCAATTAACTTGATGAGCTTTGGTACAATCCTCGCTAAATATATGAGGGCTAATGACAACTTTGCTGATCTTGAAGTATCAGATGAAATCAATGCCTGCTCTATTTATACCAAGGTCAGAGTGGTTAAGGATGGCAAGGAGAGCCTAGAAGATTATCTCTTGATGTTTAAGAACGAAACCCACAACCACCCAACTGAGATAGAGCCTTTTGGTGGAGCGTCAACCTGTCTAGGAGGAGCTATAAGAGATCCATTATCCGGTAGGTCTTATGTATATCAAGCTATGAGACTTAGTGGAGCTGGCAATATCCTAGAAAACTACGAGGACACCCTAGATGGCAAGTTGCCTCAAGCTAAGATTACTAAGGAAGCTGCGAAGGGTTATTCATCTTACGGCAACCAAATAGGACTTGCTACAGGCCTCGTTGATGAATTTTACCATCCAGGCTTTAAGGCAAAGAGGATGGAACTAGGAGCAGTCGTAGCTGCAGCACCTAGCAAAAATGTAAAAAGACTTACTCCAGAAGTGGGAGATATAGTTATCCTCCTTGGAGGAAGGACAGGAAGGGATGGTATAGGTGGAGCTACAGGCTCATCCAAGTCCCACAAGGTTTCATCTATTAAGACCGAGTCAGCCCAAGTCCAAAAGGGTAATGCCCCAGAAGAAAGAAAGATTCAAAGACTCTTTAGGAGAGAAGAAGTAGCAAGACTTATCAAAAAGTCAAATGACTTTGGAGCAGGTGGAGTATCCGTTGCCATAGGCGAGCTATATGATGGACTTGATATCCACCTAGAGCAGGTACCCCTCAAGTACCAAGCCCTAAAACCAGTAGAGATTGCCATATCAGAATCCCAAGAAAGAATGGCGGTAGTAATAAAAAAATCTGATAAGGAAAAATTCATCTCCTATTGTAAGGAAGAAAATATAGAAGCCACAGAAGTCGCTACAGTTACAGATGATAGGAGGATGACCCTCTACTATGAAGATCAAGTTGTAGCAGACCTATCCTATGACTTCATAAATACCAATGGAGCTAGTAGGTATCAAGATGTAAAGGTCAAGAGCGAAGAGATCCCTGACCTACTTACAGAAAAATCATCAGATCCAAGTCTTTTCTATGACAAGGTAGGTGATTTGAATATAACATCCAAGAAAAACCTAATCGAAATCTTCGATTCAAGTATAGGTAGGGGAACAGTCTTATCTCCTCTAGGAGGAAGAAAGCAATTGAATCCAACACAGGTTATGGCTGCCCTTATACCAACAGATAAGGGGCTAAGTAAGACTGCATCAATTATGGCCTATGGTTATGACCCATACCTAGCAGAAGCTAGCCAATACCTTGGTGGCTACTATGCAGTTATCGAGTCAATCTCAAAGCTAATAGCAGTAGGATCTGACCTTGAGCAAATTAGACTAAGCTTCCAAGAGTATTATGAGAAACTAACCGACCCATATTCTTGGTCCAAGCCACTAAAGTCCCTCCTAGGAGCCTTCGAAGCATCATCATACTTTATGATGCCACCTATAGGGGGCAAGGACTCAATGAGTGGAACATTTGAAGATATAACAGTCCCACCATCCTTGGTGTCCTTTGCTATAACTACAGAAGATGTTGAGCATATTATAAGTAATGACTTAAAGGGCAAGGGAAGGCTTGGTCTAGTAGCAGTAGACTACCTAGAAGATGGTAGGATTGATCTAGATAAGCTAAAGGCTAATTACGAATTTTTGATAAAGGAAATTAGGGAAGGAAATATAATTTCTGCCATAGCCCTTGATAGGAAGGGACTCCTAGCAGATATCTATGAACAAGCCCTAGGTAATACTGGCTTTAGCCTTGACTACGACAATCTCTATAGCCCAATGTATGGATCCTTTGTTGTTGAATACCTAGAAGATAGGGACTTTATAGAAGAAATCGGAAGCTTCTCTGATGAGATTATAGTAAATGGCAAAGACCTAGATAAGGCTCGCTTGGAAGAAGCCTACCTCCATACCCTTGACCCAGTCTTCCCTCCAAAAGATGACATAGCCTATGAAGAGCTAAATCCTTCTAGGATAGAAAGAAGACTAAAGAGTAATAAGCCAGTAGATGAAGTAAGGGCCCTTATCCTTGCTACACCTGGTACAAACTGCGAATGGGATACAATGAAGGCGCTTGAAAAGGCAGGAGCTAAGGCAGAGATCCTAGTATTTTGTAACCAAGACCAAGATGATATAGAAGATTCTATCGATAGGCTAGTAGATGGCCTGGCCAAGGCTCAAATATTTGCCCTACCAGGAGGCTTCTCCCTAGGAGATGAACCAGATGGATCAGGTAAGTTTATTGCCAATATCCTAAGAAATGAGAGGGTATCTCAAGCTATTGATAAGTTCCTAGCTGAAGATGGCAATGACGGAATCATCATAGGAATTTGTAATGGCTTCCAAGCCCTTATGAAGACAGGACTTTTGACCAATGGAAGGGTAAGCGACCTAAAGGATACCGACCCAACCCTTACTATAAATACAGTGCCAAGACATATAGCAAGTTTTGTCGATACAAGACTTATCACAGATAATAGCCTATGGACCACAGGACTTGATAAGGATAAGACCTACAAGATGCCTATAAGCCATGGCGAGGGTCGCTTTATATTAAATGAAGAAACCTACAAGGAATTCTTGGCTAATGACCAAATATTCTCAGTCTATGAGAATTCGCCAAATGGATCAGACTACAATATCGAAGGAATAATATCCAAAGATGGAAAGATTTTAGGAAGAATGGGTCACCAAGAAAGAGTAGACGATGACCTATTCAAGAACATATATGGTATTGAAGAAGAGAAAATCTTTGACAATGCAGTTAAATTTTTTAGAAAGGAAGACTAATGCAATTTTTAGGAGAAGGACTAACATTTGATGATGTGCTTCTGGTACCAGGCCCATCAAATGTTCTACCAAACGAAGTAGATACCAAGACACGTCTTACAAAAAAAATCAAACTAAATATCCCCCTACTTTCTGCAGGAATGGATACTGTAACAGAATCCAAAATGGCCATAGCCATGGCAAGGCAAGGGGGTATAGGCATCATTCATAAGAATATGTCCATAGAAGAACAAGCCAAGCAAGTAGATGTAGTAAAGAGATCAGAGCATGGAGTTATAACTGATCCCTTCTATCTAAACCCTGACAATATCCTCCAAGATGCCCTAGATATCATGGCAAACTACAGGATATCTGGTGTTCCAATAGTAGATGAAGATATGCACCTTATGGGTATCCTTACCAACCGTGATGTAAGGTTTGAAGATAACCCTAATGTAATAATAGGCGATATTATGACTAAGGACGGCCTAGTAGTTGGCTACGAAGGAATAACCATGGAAGAAGCAATAAAGCTTATGGAATCCAAGAAGGTAGAAAAACTTCCTATAGTCAATGATGATAATATTTTAAAGGGACTTATTACCATCAAGGATATAGAAAAATCTAGACAATATCCAAACTCTGCCAGAGATTCTGAAAACCGTCTTTTGGTAGGAGCTGCAGTAGGAATCACTAACGATATGATGGATAGGGTAGCTGCCCTAGTTAAGGCTAAGGTTGATGTAATAACTGTAGATACAGCCCATGGCCATTCTAGAAATGTAATCGAAGCTATCAAACAAATCAAAAGCAAGTACCCAGACCTTCAAGTTATAGCAGGTAACGTAGCAACAGCTGAAGCCACTAGAGACTTGATAGAAGCTGGTGCTGATTGTATCAAGGTAGGTATAGGACCTGGATCAATTTGTACAACCAGGGTTGTAACTGGTATAGGGGTTCCTCAAATAACAGCCATCATTGACTGTGTAGAAGAAGCTAATAAATATGACATACCAATAATAGCAGATGGTGGTATCAAGTATTCAGGAGATATAACCAAGGCCCTTGCCTGTGGAGCAAGTACAGTAATGGCAGGCTCTCTATTTGCAGGTACTGAAGAATCCCCTGGTGATACAATCCTCTACGAAGGTAAGCAATATAAGGAATACCGTGGTATGGGATCTCTTGCTGCCATGAAGGCAGGATCAGGAGATAGGTACTTCCAATCAAATACCAAAAAATATGTCCCAGAAGGTGTAGAAGGACGAGTAGCCTACAAGGGACCTGTTGGAGAAGTAATCTACCAACTTATGGGTGGACTTAAATCTGGTATGGGCTATGTAGGTAGTTCCAACCTTGAAGAACTCTACGAAAAATCTAAGTTCATAAAGATTAGTTCTGCAAGCCTTATCGAAAACCATCCACACAACATAACCATAACCCGTGAATCACCAAACTATTCTAAAAACTAGGGGGAAAAAATGACAGATGTTAAAGTAATAATGGGATCTGCATCAGATATAGAAATCGCAAAAAAAGTAACCAAGACCCTAAAGGAATTTGACCTAAGCTATGAGGTTCAAATTATATCAGCCCACAGGACCCTTGATGTCTTAAAAGAATCAATCGAAAAGGACGATGCAGAAGTTTATATAGGCATAGCCGGAATGGCAGCCCACCTAGCAGGAGTTATGGCTGGTATGACCATAAAACCAGTTATCGGTGTCCCTGTAGCAGGATCTAAGACAGGAGGATTTGATGCTCTCCTATCTATGGTACAAATGCCTAAGGGAGTTCCTGTTGCTACAGTTGCCCTAAATGGTGGAGAAAATGCAGCGATCCTTGCAGCTCAAATCCTAGCCTTATCTAATGAAGAACTTAAAGAAAAGTTAGTCAACTACAAGAAGGAAATGAGAGAAAAAGTTCTAGAAGATGATAAAAACCTCGAGGAAATCTAATGGCTGGACTAACTTATAAAGACGCTGGAGTAGACAAGGAAAAGGGCTACGAAGAAGTAAAACTTATAAAAGATCTCGTAAAGAAGACCTATAGCAAAAATGTCCTCACCGATCTTGGGGGCTTTGCTGGTCTCTTTCAACTAGACCTAAGTGATATCAAAGAACCAGTCCTCATAAGTGGAACTGATGGGGTAGGAACCAAGATCAAACTTGCCATGGAGATGGATAAGCATGACACAGTTGGCATAGACTGCGTAGCCATGTGTGTCAATGATATAATTTGCCAAGGAGCAAGGCCCCTATTTTTCCTAGACTATATAGCAACGGGAGAGCTTGAGCCTGCTAAGATGAAAAGCCTAGTAAGTGGAGTAGTAGATGGGTGTATGGACGCATCCTGTGCCTTGATAGGGGGAGAAACTGCAGAAATGCCAGGTATCTACGGCAAGGATGACTACGACCTAGCAGGCTTTGCAGTAGGACTTGCAGATAAGGCAAAAATTATAACAGCAAAGGATCTCGAAGTGGGTGATGTAGCCATAGCTATAAAGTCATCAGGTCTACACTCTAACGGCTTCTCCCTAGTTAGGAAGGCCATGGAAGTTGCAGGGGTTTCACTTGATGATAAGTTTGATGAAAATAGTTCAATAGGAGAAAAATTATTAACTCCTACTAAGATATATGTCAAAGAAATTCAAAATTTGATGGGCCAAGTTAACTTAAAGGCTGTATCAAATATAACAGGAGGCGGTTTGTACGAAAATATACCTAGAGTTCTAAAGGATGATATGGACTGCGAATTTGTCCTAGAAAGGGATGATGTAGACCCTATCTTTAAGAAAATCCAAGAATGGGGAGATATATCAACCGATGAGATGTATTCAACCTTCAATATGGGATTAGGTATGGTAGTATTTGTTGGAAAAGAAGATGAAGAAAAGGTCCTTGAGATCCTAGGAGAGCAAGGCAAGAGAGTCGGTCAAGTAACAAAAGGAAATAAGGAAGTAAAAATAGAATTAAGGTAGGTAATAATATGAAAAAAATATATACAGGAAAAACAAAAGACGTTTATGAAATCAATGACAAGGAAGTTCTTTTAAAATTTAAGGATGATGTAACAGGAGAAGATGGAGTATTTGATCCAGGTGCTAACCATGTAGGATTAACCATAGAAGGAGTTGGCCATCAAGCTGTTTCAATGACCAAATATTTCTATGAACTCCTAAACGAAAAGGGACTATCAACCCACTTTATCTCAGCTGACCTTGATAAAAACGAAGCAGTAGTCAAAAAAGCTGAAGTCTTTGGCAAGGGAGTTGAGGTTATAGTTCGTTACTATGCAGTAGGATCCTTTATCAGACGTTATGGAAGCTACATTGAAGAAGGAACAAAGATTAATCCTTATGTAGAAATCACCCTAAAGGATGACGATAGAAATGATCCACTAATAACTGAAGATGCCCTAGATCTTCTTAATATTATGGACCACGAAGAATATGAAACTCTAAAAAAACTAGCCCTTGATATAGGAGAAATTGTAAGGGACGAACTAGCTAAAAAAGATCTAGTCCTCTATGATATTAAATTCGAATTTGGTAGAATAGAAGATGGAAAGATTGCCTTAATTGATGAAATCTCAGGTGGAAACATGAGAGCCTATAAGGATGGCCAATATATTGAACCACTCGAACTAGAGAAAATCTTCTTAGGCAAATAATAAAATGGAAAGTCAAGCTCCATATCATTTGTAGGTATTGGGCTTTTTAAAAGGAGGGACTATGAAAACAGATATTGAAATAGCAAGAGAAACTAAGATGAAGGATATAGGCGAGATAGCTGAAAATCTTGGCATCAAAAATTATGAAAAATACGGTAACTACAAGGCAAAAATCTCCCTTGATGAGCTAGATGATAGTAAAAAAGATTCTAAGCTGGTCCTTGTTACATCAATCAACCCTACACCTTTTGGGGAGGGAAAGACTACAGTAAACATCGGCCTATCAATGGCCCTTAATAAGATTAATAAGTCAGCCATCTCAATCCTTAGAGAGCCATCTCTAGGACCTTGCTTTGGAATAAAGGGTGGAGCAGCAGGTGGTGGATATAGCCAAGTATTGCCAATGGAAGATATCAACCTCCACTTCACAGGAGACTTCCACGCTATAACTACTTCCGTTAACCTAGTAGCAGCCATGCTAGATAACCACATCTACCAAGGCAACGAAAAAAATATCGACACCAACAAGATTGTATGGAAGAGGTGTCTTGATCTAAATGATAGGGTTCTAAGAGATGTAGTAGTTGCTCTTGGCAAGAAGACTAATGGAGTTGTAAGGGAAGATGGCTTTGATATAACAGTAGCTACAGAGATGATGGCAGTATTTTGCCTGTCAAATGACCTAGAAGACTTTAGGCAAAAAGTTTCAAAAATGATAGTGGCCTACGACTTCGATGATAATCCTGTTACAGTAGATGATATAGGAGCAACAGGATCTGTTGTTGTACTTATGAAAGATGCCCTAAAGGCAAACTTAGTTCAAACAACAGAAAACACCCCAGCCATAATCCACGGTGGACCTTTTGCCAATATTGCCCATGGTTGTAACTCAATCATAGCTACCAAAACAGGCCTTAGCCTAGCTGACTATATAGTAACAGAAGCAGGCTTCGGGGCAGACCTAGGAGCTGAGAAATTTAACGATATAAAATGTAGACTAGCAGGATTAAAACCAGATTGCACAGTTATAGTTGCTACAATCAGGGCCCTCAAATACCACGCTGGTATGAAGATGGATGATATCGAAAACGAGAACCTAGACTACTTAAAAACAGGCTTTATAAACCTACAAACCCATATTGAGAATATGAAAAAATATGGTAAAAACCTAGTTGTAGCTATCAATATCTTCCCTTCTGATACAGAAAAAGAAATTGCATTACTTAAAGAACTAACAGAAGAGCTTGGAGTTAGGGCAATAGAAACAAGAGTCTTCTCTGATGGAGGAGAAGGGGCAACAGATCTAGCTAAGGAAGTAGTAGAGCTTTGCAAGAAGGACAATGACTTCTCTATGCTTTACCCAGATGAGCTTGGTATAAAAGAAAAAATCGAAACCATAGCAAGAGAGATATATAGGGCAAGTGGAGTAGAATTTTCTAGAAAGGCTAGCAAGGAAATTGAAAAAATTGAGAAATTGGGCTATGGCTCATATCCAGTTTGCATAGCCAAGACCCAATATTCCCTAACAGATGACCCTAAAAACCTAAATCCAACAGAAGACTATAAGATAAATATAAGCGATATAAGACTTAATGCAGGAGCAGGCTTTGTAGTAGCCCTCACAGGAAATATCATGACCATGCCAGGCCTACCTAAAAAACCAGCAGCCTTAGGTATAGACATAGACGAGGATGGAAATATAGTAGGTCTGTCATAGGATAATCTAAGATAGATTAATTGACAAAGATTTATTCTATAAGTTAAATAAAAATAGAAAATTAAATTCGGAAACACCCCTACTAAATTTTTGGTTGGGGTGTTTCTCTATATTTAAGGGGTGATAGACAAGTGTTTACTTATTTAGCTAAGTCTTACAAAAATATTTTTTATTAGGTTTTGGACTCTTGATACTTTTTTTCTTAAATAGGCCAATCCTTGCTTATCTTATAATGTATGATACAAAACTTGCTGATGGGAGTCTTGACTTTTCCTGGCTTAGCTTGCTTTTGCCAGACTTCATCTATCTCTTGTATTATTTAATGACTAATTATTATTCTGAGTTGTTCTTGGATAAGTTGAAGTTGCATCAAGGCGTAAATTAAATTAAGAGCTTTATGCGAGTTTTATTAAAAATCCAAGAAAGGCTAGTAATTTAGAGATAGCTACGATTTTACCAATGACATACCGTTATAACTAGCTCCTACATTTTGGGAATGATGTCTATATTATAGCTAATAATTTCATTCTTTGGATCAGTAATGATTATATATTCGATAAATGTAAAAATCCTTATTTACCTTATCCTAATATCGGTCATAACCCTTTACCTTTAGAGAAAAATTGCCAGGCCCTCCTAGACCGACAAGTGGATTTTTTTCAATAAGAAAGTTACTGGGATAAAATGATCTTAGATAAAGACTTTGATAAGAATAAGTACACTAAAATAACCAAAAGCCTTGGTCTTGATAGGCTTGATGATGGTTTGATAGTTAATGAGAATCAAAATAACCTATCAGGTGGCGAGATTCAAAAAAACCTCATAGGTCGTGCCATCTATAAGGACAGTGATTTGCTAATCATGGATGAACCCTTTTCTGCCCTTGATAGTGCTAGCATAAAAAGACTGGTATCTATTATAAGAGAGGATGACAGGACTTATATAATCATAGCCCATAATTTGTCTAAGGAAATAAGGGAGAGCTTCGAAAAAGTTATTGAGATAGAAAAATTATGGACTCATCCTTAGTAAATTATAAATGTTAAAGAGGGTGGCTGCTTAGTTTTCCTAGGCAAGTCATGCTCTTTTTTTTTTGAAAATTTTTGCTTGGTTGTGGAAAAAAGCTTATTAAAAATTATTTAAACTTGGATTATTTTACTGACTTATCTATAAATTTTCATAAAAAATTTTGTAATCCTGATAAAAAAAGTATAATACCCATATACTTTAAAGGAGCATAGTTTCGAAGTTTAAAGGAGAATTACATGAATAAGTTTAGTTCGAAAATTGGTTTTGTCTTGACGGCAGTTGGTTCTGCTGTCGGTATGGCTAATGTCTGGGGCTTTCCTTACAAGTTCCAAGAGGGTGGTTTGGTATTTTTAATATTTTATTTGATATTTATTAGCTTGTTTTCCTATGTAGGTCTATCAAGTGAATTTGCCATCGGAAGGTATGCCGGTACTGGGACCCTGGGAGCCTATGAGAAGGCCTTTTCAAGTAAGAAAAAAAATAGCATCATTGGAAAGTTTATCGGCTTTATTCCCCTCGCAGGATCTTTATTGATAGCCATAGGTTATGCAGTTATAGTGGCCTATGTTTGTAAGGCCCTATTTAATTCGCTCACAGGAGAGCTAATGGAGGTCAATACGACTCAATGGTTCGAGTCGTTTTCCAATAATGATTATTCGGTTGTGGCTTTCCATCTTATAGTAATAGTCCTTACCCTCCTTACCTGTATAGGGGGAGCTACTACTATTGAAAAATCTAATAAGATAATGATGCCAATATTTTTTGTCTTATTTTTGGTCTTAGCCATTAGGATTTTGACCTTGGATAATGCCATCGAGGGTTATAAATATATGTTTAGGTTTGATATGGATGCCCTATCCCTAAAGACGGTAGTTGCTGCCATGGGCCAAGCCTTCTTTTCCCTTTCTGTAACTGGTAGTGGAATGATAGTTTGTGGAGCCTACCTAAGCAAGAAAGAAGATATAGTATCAGCAAGCAAACTTACAGGACTTCTCGATACAGTAGCCTCCTTGCTATCATCTTGTGTAATGATCCCTGCTATTATGATCTTTAGCATGGACCAAGTTGGTGGACCTGGCTTACTTTTCCAAGTACTCCCTACTATCCTGCAAAATATGTTTTTGGGAAGACTCTTTGCCATTATCCTATACCTAGCAGTAATAGTAGCAGGAATTTCCTCCCTCCAAAATATGTTCGAGGTAGTGGCAGAGTCCTTGATGAATAGGTTCCCTAAATTAAAAAGAAACCTAGCCTTATTAATTATAGGACTTATAGTCTTTGGCATAGGTGTAAATATGGAAACAATAAACAAGTGGGGACCTTTTATGGATATAGTATCCATATATATAATCCCAATTGGTGCAAGTATCGGAGCTTTTACATGGTTCTATGTCTTTGCCAAGGATAAACTCCTAAAGGAAATCAACCTATCAGCCAAGAAAACCTACGGGGATAGCTGGTATAAGATAGGCAAATTCGCCTACACACCGATAGCCATAATCCTATGTATCTTGGCCTTGGTATTTAAAATATCTTTCTAAAATAATCCTTTCATATAAATAAAAAAATAAGGGACTCTAGCAGGTTGATTATTCTTGCAAGAGTCCCTTTTGTAATAGAAAATTAATAAAAAATTTATTGCCAAATAACGTTAGTGAAGGGTTTCAAACTTTTGATAAAGTCGTCATCTGGCTTTTTGTCAGTAACTATGTAGTCGAATTGGGTTGGTTTGTAATTAGATACAAAGGACTTTTTATAGAATTTAGAGGAGTCTGCTAGGAGGACCTTGACAGAGGAGTTTTGTAACATGATTTTCTTGATTTCAGCTAGGTCATTATCAGCCTCATAAACATTCAAGCTATCTAAACACTTGCAAGATATAAAGACATAATCTGCATAAAAGGACTTTAAAAAATCATAAACTTGAAGTCCTACTAGGGAATAGCTGTTAAACTTGAGGGTCCCACCTGACAAGAGGCACTTAACATTTGAATTATCGTATAAATTCTTGGCAATTTCTATGCTATTGGTCAAGACAACTAATTGCTTATAATTCTTAAAATACCTGGTCAAGTAACTGGTTGTACTTGAATCATCCAGATATATTGATAGATCGTCCTTTAGAAAGTATTTGTCACACAAACTTGCTATATATTGTTTCTCATCGACATTCCTATTTTGTCTAATAAAGCTAGAATATTCGCTATTTGTATTGGAAGAAAGGGTTACCCCACCTCTAATTTTTTTAAGAAAGCCAGCACTTTCTAGGTAATTTATATCCCTCCTAAGGGTTGACTCGGAAGTATATATTTTTTTGCTAAGATCTTTTATACTAATTGTTTTTTCTTCAGTGAGAATAGATTTTATTTTTTCATATCTTTCCTGTGGTATCATATCTAACAATCCTTTTTTGAAAACTTTTGAAATGTTTTGAAAATATTATACTTCAAAAAAATGTTTTTTCCATTGTTTCTTCTAAATTTGCGATGTTTCTTATAATTTGTTATATTATAGTTATTAGAAGAGTTAATAGAGTTATTAACTGCTTATGAAAATATTTGCATAGGAGGATGGGATGAATAATCACAAGAAGAAAAAGGTCATAAATGATAAAGTTTGGATCTTAATATCAATAGCCATAGCATTTCTTGTATGGTACTTGCTATCAATTGGAGAAGTAACTCAAAGAAGTTTCCCTTTTGTAGACAAGGTTATCAATGCTATTGGCAAAATGGTTGAAAGAGGAGTACTTTTTCAAGATATTAAAAGTTCATTATTATGTGTAGTTGCAGGATTCTCTTTGGGATTTGTAACTTCTTTGCCAATTGCTTTCCTAATGGCATGGTATAAGCCAGTTCAAAAAATTCTTGAACCATGGATCAATTTTATTAGAAATATACCAGCCCTAGGTTATGCTCCACTACTAGTAATTACTTTTGGTGTTGGTAAGAAACCTGCTATTATACTTATTTGGATTGCAACCTTTATGACTATGAGTATCACTATTTATCAAGGTATCAAAAATATCGATGTGACATTGATAAAGGCCGCAAGGGTTTTGGGAGCTACTGACAAGGATATATTCTTCAAAATAATTTGTCCAGCAACAGTTCCATTTATAATAACAGCCGTAAGACTTGGACTAAGTGCTGCACTTACTACATTATTAGCTGCTGAATCTACTGGTGCACAAGCGGGTATTGGTATGAGAATTAGATCTCTATCAAATTCATTCGAGTCAGATGGAATGCTAATGTACATAATTTTACTCGGTATAATAGGCTTGATTTTAGTTAAAATTACAGATTTCATCGAAAGGAGACTAACAGGGTGGCAAGAGAAGATTTAGATGTCAAATTAAAAATTGATAATGTGTATAAGGAATACACTACTAGAAAGGGCAAGGTGGTAGCCCTAAATGGTGTAAATTTAGATATCAAAGAAAATGAATTTATTTGTGTAGTTGGGCCATCAGGCTGTGGAAAATCAACCCTCCTAAATAATATAGCGGGACTTGATACACCTACATCAGGTACTATCTACCTTGATGGTAAACCAATAGAAGGTACTGGTGTAGAAAGAGGAGTTGTCTTCCAACAATATGCGCTATTTCCTTGGAGGACAGTTCTAAAGAATGTAATGTTTGGTCTAGAGATCAAAAACGTTCCTAAGGATGAAGCTGAGCAAATAGCTAGGAAGTATATCAAATCTGTAGGACTTGAAGGCTTTGAAGATTCTTATCCAAAGGAGCTATCCGGAGGTATGAAGCAAAGGGTAGCCATTGCTAGGGCCTATGCTGTAAATCCAGAAGTCCTATTGATGGATGAGCCATTTGGAGCCTTGGATGCCCAAACCAGAGTCCAACTCCAACAAGAACTATTAAATACATGGGAAAATGAAAAGAAAACTTGTTTCTTTATAACCCACGATGTAGAAGAAGCTGTTATACTAGCACAAAGAGTTGTAATAATGAGTGCAAGACCAGGAAGGATTAAGAGAATAGTTGATATAGATATTCCTTATCCTAGAACACAAGAGATAAAGAGTTCACCAAGGTTTGTAGAACTTAAAAATGAGATTTGGGATGAAGTATATCAAGAATTTTTGGAAGTAAGAAAATAAAAATATAAAGGAGAAAATTATGAAAAAAATGGTTAAACTTATGGCGATGGCAGCTGCAGTATTTACACTAACTGCATGTGGTGGATCAGGTAACGAAGCTCAAGAAGCTCCTAATGAAGCTAGCAGTCCAGAAAATGTTAGCGTAGAAGAAAGTGCAGAAGCACCTAGTGGTGAAGAAACTGAAGCAGCTATAGAAGAAAACAAGGAAACAGTAGACTTAAACGTTGCCTACATGCCTAACTATGCATCACTTTGGCACTTGGTAACAGCAGTAGATAAGGGATTCTTTGAAGAAGAAGGACTCAATGTAACATTAACAGAATTTGCTGATGGTCCATCAGAGATAGCAGCTATGGAAGGTGGAAGTGTTGATATTGCATATATAGGCCATGGTGCTCACAAACTAGCAATCGAAGGAAGTGCAAACATCATAGTTCCATCATCAGTACACAACACTGACAAAATAACAGTCCTACCTGATAGTGGTATAGAAAAAATTGAAGATATTAAGGGAAAGAAAATAGCTTATACAGCTGGATCATCATCAGAAACAGCCCTAACAAGTGCCTTATCTAAGGCAGGTCTAACTATGGAAGACATCGATCCATACGAAATGGATGCTACAAACATGGTTGCTGCTATGATGAGTGGATCAGTAGATGCTGCTACAGCTTGGAACCCATACGATTCTCAAATATTAGACAATGTAGAAGGATCAAAACAAATCGAATTTGCAACAGATTCAGTTAACCTATCAAGTTTTATTGCCCTTCCAAAGTACGTTGAAGAAAATAGGGATATTGTCCTAAGATTCTCTAGAGCAATCTATAAGGCTATGGAATTCTCATCAAAAGAAGAAAATTGGGATTATGCAGTAGGTCTATATGCTAAGCAAACAGCTAAAGACAAAGAAGCTTCTATGGTAGAAACTTCAGATGCTACTTGGTTCTCAGCAGAAGATGTTAAAACAGGCATCGAAGATGGGACTATGAAAGAATACTATGAAAAACAACAAAAAATGTTTATAGATAGTGGTGACGTAGCTGAAGAAAGACCTGTTGAAGAATACGTAGAATTTGATCTAATGAAAGAAGCTTTGGAATAATATTTGAATTTGAGCTATAAAGAAATGATGGGAAGATTTTTATAATCTTCCTATTATATTGAAAAATAGAAAAAATTAGGAGAAAAAATGGTATTAGTTAAGGGAAAAGAGTTGCTCAAAGAGGCAGAAGAAAAAGCTTATGGACAAGCTGCCTTCAATATAAATTATGTTGATCAAGTTGATTCAGCAATAGAAATCCATGAAATATTACACGCACCTTTGTTATTACAAGTTGCTGATCCAGCACTTGGATTTTTTGGAGGGGAATATGACTTCAAAAATTCAACCATAGAGCAAAAGATAAGGGGAGCCAAGATAATAGCCGACTATGTAAGAGATAAGGCAGAAAAAACAGATATACCAGTAGCCCTCCACTTAGACCATGGTAGGAATTTTGAAACATGCAAGGCTTGTATAGATGCTGGATTTACTTCAGTTATGTATGATGGCTCATCTCTACCTTTTGAAGAAAACATAGCAAATACCAAAGAAGTAGTAGACTACGCAAAACAACATAATGTCAGCGTAGAAGCAGAACTAGGAGTTTTGGCAGGGGTTGAAGATAATGTAGTAGCCAAAAACTCTACATACACAAATCCTTTGGAAGCACTAGAATTTGTAAAGAGAACAGGGGTTGATTATTTAGCAATATCTTATGGTACAAAACATGGCTCAAATAAGGGTAAAGATGTAAACTTAAGTACAGAAATAGTAACTGCTATAAAACAATTGTTCCTATTTAACGATATAGACTGCCAGCTAGTATCTCATGGATCATCAACAGTTCCAAAATATATTGTCAAGGATTTGATGGGATATGGCTTAGACCTATCAACTAGCGAAGGAATTAAGATTGGCCAAATTAAAAAGGCTATCAAGGCTGGTATCAACAAGATAAATATAGATACAGATATAAGGATGGCAACAACTAGAAATATCCTTAGTTTGCTAAAGAATAATCCTGAATTATTAGAAGATGAAAGATACAAATTCATAGGAGATTATTTGAAGGATAATCCTAATGATATAGATCCTAGATCATCCCTCAAATATTTTATGAATGAAGTTAGCCAAGGCCTAAGTGAGAAAGATCAGGACCTCAAAAAGGCTATGAAGGATGGGGTCTTTGAGATAATGGGACAAATAATAGTTTTATTTGATCAAGTAGGCAAGGCCTTCTAAAGATGGAGAAAAAGATGAAGCACATTCATTTAAATTTAAAAAGATTTGATATAAAAAAGGAATATGGTGGAGTAAACACCAATGAAGACTTAAACCAATGGGCATCTTCTATAATCGAAGCTAGTGAAGATGAATTAAAGATGATAGCTAGTGAAAAAGATGTTGAATTTAGTATGTATTTTCCAGAAATTCATCTTCTTAATGCTATAAATGCTAGAAAAGATTCCGAATCTTTCTCTATAGGCTGCCAAGGAGTCTATGAAGAAGACTCTTCAGTAGGTGGCAACTTTGGAGCCTTTACAAGCCATAGGACAGGAAATTCTATGAGGCAAGCTGGAGTTGACTCTGTAATAATAGGCCATTTGGAAGAAAGACTTGGTTTAAAGAACATTCTTAGGGAAGGATCTGTAAGTGACTTCTCTAGTGTAAATAGGATACTAAATAAAAGGGTAAAAAAAGCAGTCGAAAGTGGACTAAAAGTCCTATTTTGCATAGGGGAGACCCTAGAAGAAAGAGATAATTGGAAGGAAGTACTCAAAGAAGCAATCGAAGTTGGTCTAGATGGAATAGGTAGGGATAATGTAATTATTGCCTATGAACCAGCCTGGGCCATAGGGCCTGGCAAAATACCACCAACAAGCCAAGAGATTAAGGAAATTGTAGACTATATAAAGACTATTGATAAGGACCTAGAAGTTCTATATGGTGGAGGACTCAAAAAGGACAATGCCAAGGACTTATCCAAGATAGATTCTCTGGATGGAGGCCTTATAGCCCTAACCCGTTTTAGTGGAGATATAGGCTTTTATACAGATGAATACCTAGAAATTATAAGAGAATTTTTGTATTAGAGGAGGAAAGATGAAGTTAGAATTTGAATATGGTAATGGTATGATGAGCGCAAACTTGCCAGATAATACTGATGTATTTATACCTGGTGAGACTGTAAAAGATCCTGACTATATACCTGAAGATAAATTAGAAGAAGCCTACTTGGAGTCTTTACATAATCCTGAGGGAAATATAAAGCCAATAAGTGAAATTGCAAATGAAAATTCAAAAGTAACAATAATTTTCCCTGATATAGTAAAGGGAGGCCTACAAGAAACTTCCCACAGAAAGATATCTATCAAGTTAATATTAGAAGAGTTAAAAAATGCAGGAGTAAAGAAAGAAAATATTCTATTAATCTGCTCAAATGGTCTTCACCCAAAAAACACTAGGGAAGAAATTTATTCAATCTTAGGTAAGGAAATTTTTGATGAATTTTGGTACACCAACCAAATCATTAACCACGATAGTGAAGACTATGACCACATGGTCTATCTTGGAAAGACCAAGGAGCATGGAGATGATGTATGGCTAAATAAGTATGTATATGATAGTGACCTAGCAATACTAATAGGTCATAGCCAAGGTAACCCTTATGGTGGATATTCTGGAGGCTATAAGCATTGCGCAACTGGATTAAACCACTGGACTTCCATAGCTAGCCACCATGTTCCTCAAGTTATGCATAGGGAAGACTTCACCCCTGTAAATAATAACTCCTTGATGAGACATAAGTTTGATGAAATAGGCTACCACATGGAAAAGGCCATGGGCCATCACTTCTTCTGCTGTGATGCAGTTCTTGATACCTATAGTAGACAAATCGAGATCCATTCAGGTACAGCAGCTGCAGTCCAAGAGAGCTGTTGGGAGATGGCTAACAAGAGAACCTATATTCCTTTTGCTGAGAAAAAATACAATGTAATGGTGTTTGGCCTACCTCAAGACTTCCACTATGGAAATGGTATGGGAACCAACCCTATCATGCTCATGCAAGCTATATCAGCTCAAGTTGTAAGACATAAGAGGGTTATGGCAGATAATTGTGTTATAATCGCTTCATCTAAGTGTGATGGCTTCTTTAATGATATGCGTTGGCCATACCTAAGAGAGCTATATGATATCTATCAAGGCAACTATATGCAAACTCTTCCTGACCTAAATAGACTAGGCAGATATTTTGCTACTAACGAAGAATATATAAGAAAATATAGGTTTGCCAATGCCTTCCACCCATTCCACGGTTTTTCAATGATATCAAGTGCCCATATAGCAGAGAAAAATACAGCTGCTATCTATATAGTAGGAGCCCAAGAGCCTGGATATGCTAGGGGCATGGGTATGAAGACAAGAGCTACTTTTGAAGATGCCCTAGAAGATGCAAAAAAAATAGTAGGAGATAATCCTAATATCTTGGCCTTACCAAAGACATTCAAGCTATCAGCAGTCCACCTCATGATGAAGGATGATAAGTATCCTATAACCCCAGACTATAAGGAATTTAAATAGTATGAATTATTTAATAGTTCATGGTGGGGGTCCGACTGCAGTAATAAATGCCTCCCTTTATGGGATAGTCAAACGACTTCTGAAAGAAAAAACAACCGAGCATATCTATGGGGCTATAGGTGGCATAGAAGCCATATATACCAAAGACTACGTAGATTTTGCAAGGGTAAATAAATTTGAACTAGAGAGCTTGCTCTATACACCTGCTAGTGCTTTGGGATCTTCTAGATATCCTCTAGATGATAATGAATATCAGAAATTAGCCAAGGAGCTAAAGAATCAGGGCATAGATGCTATTTTCCTAAATGGTGGAAATGGAACTATGAACACTTGTGTTAAACTAAGTGAAGCAGTTAAAGCTTATAATATTAAAGTAATGGGGGTACCCAAAACCATAGATAATGACATTGCCATAATTGACCACACTCCTGGCTATGCATCGGCTGCAAAATTTGTAGCAAATACAATATCTGAAATTTCTGTAGATATTAAATCCCTTCCTATCCACGTATGCATAGTCGAGACTATGGGCAGAAACTCTGGCTGGTTGGCTGCAGCTTCAGCCCTTGCTAAGTCAGAATTTGTAGACGGCCCAGACTTCATCTATACTCCAGAGAAGGCCTTTGATGAAGATAAGTTCTTGGAGGATGTTTCAAACTTATGGAATAAGAAAAAGGGAATCCTTGTAGTAGTGAGCGAAGGACTTGTAGATAAGAATGGAGAAACTATAGTTCCACCAATTTATAAGAGTGGGAGATCAGTCTATTATGGAGATGTAAGCTCATATTTATCAGAATCAGTAATCAAAAACCTTGGCATCAAGGCAAGAAATGAAAAGCCAGGCCTCCTTGGTAGGTGTTCGATATCTACGAGATCAAGAGTTGATGTAGAAGAGGCAATACTTGTAGGGAAAAAGGCAGCTGAAGCCATTATTGATGACAAAAGTGCCTATATGGTTGGCATAATGAGAGAAGATAGCGATCATTACAAGGCTGAATTCCCACTTATACCAATAGAAAAAATCAATGCTCCAGAAAGAAAGATGCCAGATGAATTTATAAATGAATCAGCAAATGGAATTACAGAAGACTTCATTAAGTGGGCTAAAGATATAGTGGACTTCCAACCCTTTAATTATGTATCCTACAATGGAGAGAAATAGGAGTGTATAAATGTCATATTATGTAAAAGCAAAAAATATAGTGTTAGAAGATAGGGTAGTAAAGGGCTCATATCTTAAGATAAATGATGATGGTAAGTTTGGTAGGGTTTTAAAAAGTATACCAAAAGATAGCGAAGTTGTAGATTATTCAAATTATACAATAGCACCTGGACTTTTTGATACTCATATCCATGGTTACGGATCCTATGATGTTATGGATAATGATATAGAAGGACTTAATATGATGAGCGAAAAGCTCTTCTCATGTGGGGTAACAAGCTTTTTGCCAACAACTCTAACTGATAGTTTCGAAAAAACATCTAGCGTTTTGGAGAACATAGGAAAGCATTACAAGGATATAGACGGAGCTAAAATCCAAGGAATTTTCTTGGAAGGACCATTTTTTAGCGAAAAATTTAAGGGAGCTCAAAATGAAAAATACATGAGTCCTCCATCAATTGACAAATTAGCTAAATGGGATGAGGCTTCTAACCACCTAGTTAGAAAAATTGCCATAGCACCAGAATTAGAGGGTAGTGTTGACTTTATTGATTGGGCAGTAGAGCACAATATCTATGTTGCCTTGGGTCATAGCGATGCTACCTTTGAAGAAGCTAAGGAGGCAGTAGAGCATGGAGCAAATATCTTTGTCCACACCTTCAATGCCATGAGCAACCTTCTTCATAGACATCCAAGTATGGTCGGTGCAGCCTTCTCACTAGAAGATGTTTATGCAGAATTAATTTGCGATGGCCACCACAACCACCCATACTCAGTAAATGCCTTACTAAGGGCGAGGGGGATCGATCAAACAGTCCTTATAACAGATTGCATGAGAGCAGGTGGCATGGGAGAGGGAGAATCTTCCCTGGGAGACTTTGCTGTAACAATTAAAGATGGAACAGCCAAGTTGAAGGGAACAGATACTCTAGCAGGATCTATCCTTGAACTTATCCTAGCTGTTAAAAATATCGTAAAGTGGGGCTTTGTATCCTTTGATGATGCCCTAAGAATGGCTTCCCTATATCCAGCTAAATCAGTTGGTCTAGATGACCTATGTGGCAAGATTGCCTACGGTAGGGATGCAGATTTTATAGTAGTAGATGATGAAATAAACCTTATAGCTACTTATCTTGATGGCGAATTAAGGTATGAAGAAGGTGAGAATAAATAATGAAAAGATTATTAGACAGTGTTGCAAGTGAAATTTTGGCTATGGATAGAAAAGAGCTTTTAGAATCAATCAAACTTTCTGAGGGTCGAACTATCTTATCAGAAAATAACGTAGTTGTTACCCAATTCCAACCAATGATTACAAACAGTGAAATAGCAAGGGCCTTTGGAGCTGACCTTATCTTATTAAATTGCTTTGATGTTTTTAACCCAAAGATAAAGGCAATTGACCCTACAATAGAAGAACCAGTTAAACATTTAAAAAAATTATGTGGTAGGCCTATAGGACTTAATCTTGAGCCAGTAGATTATAAGGCAGAGATGGGAGAAGATAGGGATGATATTGCTAAGGGCAGGATATGTAGTGAAGAAACTGTAAAAAAAGCCAATGAACTTGGATTCGATATAGTTTCCCTTACAGGCAACCCTAGCACAGGCGTATCTAATAATTCTATAGCAGAAGCAATAGAGTTAACTAGAGAAAACTTCGATGGAATAATTATAGCAGGCAAGATGCATGGGTCAGGAGTAAGTGAGCCAATCATAGATGAAGCTACAGTTAGGAAGTTTATTAAGGCTGGTGCTGATGTAATCCTCCTTCCTGCAGTAGGAACCTTCCCAGGCATTACAGTCGACTTCATAAAAGACCTTGTAGATATAATCCACGCAGAAGGAGCCCTAGCTATGAGTGCCATAGGAACAAGCCAAGAGGCTTCTTCAGTTGAAACAATAAGACAAATCGCCCTATTAAACAAGATGACTGGGGTAGATATCCAACATATAGGAGACCATGGCTACTCTGGACTTGCTCCATATAGAAATATATTAGAATTATCTATAGCTCTAAGGGGAGAATCCCTTACACTAAGAATGATTGGATCATCAGTATTAAGGTGAAAGAAAAGAGGTAAAGATGAAAATTTTAGTTACAGATGGCAATCCTAGTGGAAGTAAGATAGCATATCAAATTATAAGAGATGAAGTAGACAAGGGATCAAAGGTATTTGGCTTTGCAACAGGAATCGCTCCAGAAGAAACCTACAGACTACTTAGAGAATCAGATGTAGACTTTTCTGATAGAATATCCATAAACCTTGATGAATATGTAGGACTTGCTGACGATCATGTTCAAAGCTACCATTACTTCATGAATAAACACCTATTTAATGCAAAACCTTTTGCTAAGTCCTATATACCTGATGGACTAGCAGATCCAGAAGTTGAAGTCAAAAGATATGATAAAATCCTAGAAGAAAACCCAATCGACCTTCAAATCCTAGGACTCGGGGTTGATGGACATATAGCCTTCAATGAACCAGGCACACCATTTGATAGCACAACCCATGTTTCATATCTAGACGAGTCAACCATAAAATTTAATAGCCAACTATTTAATTCTATAGACGAAGTACCTAGGTCAGCAATAACTATGGGAATAAAATCAATTATGGATGCTAAGAAAATAATCCTCTTGGCCTTCTATGAATCAAAGGCTGAAGCTATCTATGAGATGGTTATGGGAGATGTAAGAGAAGACTTGCCAGCAAGTATCTTGCAAAACCATCCTGACACAACCCTAATCCTATCCAAAGAATCAGCTAAGTTATTACCTGAAGATATAAAGACCTATATGTAAAAAAACGACTGCCTTCTAAGCCCCGTTGATTACTGATTGACGGGGTTTATTTTTAGGTAGGATATTCTAATTTTGCTATATTCTAAGACTAGTTTTAGAAATCTTCCAAATAAGAAAGCTGTATAGAGTCTGTATTAAGCCATGGTAGATAGCTCAAAAGACAAGTATAGATAAAAAAATATCAACCTAGGTTTATTCTAGGTTGATACACAAACTTACTTACATATTTGAATTACTTATCTAGCTTATCGATAACTACTCTACCATTTTCATCTAATAAGGGTGTAATCCATGAAGGAAAAGGACCTGCAATTATTATATAATTTACACCGGTTAAGTTATCTACAACAATCTGTATTGCCCCATACCAAAGCCTTCCTCAGATTTTAATTTAAATCTTTTTTCTTTTTTATCAAACATTTATATTTCTCCACAAATTATCTTATTCAATAACCGATAAGTAATCCACAGAATCTATTCTAAAAGCGCTAATTTTCTTTTCATTATTTTTATCTAGATATTCTAGTTTTATCCATTCTTCATCGGTTTCTAGTATTATACCTTCGATTTCTGCTTTGCCTACAAGGGTTAAAGCTTCATCTGTATTTATTAAGCATTTTTTGTTAACTAATCCTTGAATTACCTTAGACATTCCTTTTTCCTCCTGTTGTTGCCTATTTTGTTTTTTCAATAATTTGTTTAGTTTTTCTATTTTTCCGTCAAAGGACCAGTATATCACGACTAGCCCTAATAAAATTATCCAATTCATTATTTTCCTCTATTTTAAAAGTACACAAACAGATTTGATTAGTATGTCATATATAGTAGTATCTAGGGATTAGTTTTGTAGTTAAACTTCTTATAAGGCGTCATAATATTAAAAAGTAATTATGTGGTCTCTATATAAAATACCAAGTAATCTTTTGCTCTATTATGAATATAGCTTATGTTTTGACTTTTGTCAATTTCAAAACCTTGTGTAAACTATTTTAGTTATAGTTCTTAGTGATTTAATGGAGAGGGTTTTAGTTATTGTTATTTCCTTTATTAACAAGATTATTTTTTAGGTATGCCATGTTTTCTAAATATAAAAGGCTCTGGATTTAATCCAAAGCCTCTTTTATTTGTAAGGTTATCTTATTACTTGCTCTCTTTTTCGATTGCAGCTTGCGCAGCAGCAAGTTTTGCTATTGGCACTCTAAATGGTGAGCATGATACATAGTCAAGTCCTACATTGTATAGGTATTTAACTGTTGATGGTTCACCACCGTGTTCACCACAGATACCTAGGTGGAGTTTGTCGTTTGTTTCTCTACCCTTCTTAACAGCAGTTTCTACTAAGAATCCAACACCCTTTTGGTCTAGTACTTGGAATGGATCTCTTTCAAGGATATCCTTGTCGATGTATGATGGTAGGAATTTACCAGCGTCATCTCTTGATAGACCAAAGGTCATTTGTGTTAGGTCGTTAGTACCAAAGCTGAAGAAGTCAGTGATTTCTGCAATCTCATCAGCTGTTATAGCAGCTCTTGGGATTTCGATCATTGTACCTAGTAGGTAGTCAACTTTATCTCCTGTTTCTTCGAATACTTTTTCAATTTCTTCTACTACTGTATCTTTTACAAGTTTAAGTTCTTTAACTTCACTTGTTAGTGGGATCATGATTTCAGGAACTACGTTAACTCCATCTTTCTTGCAGTGAAGAGCTGCTTGGATTATAGCACGTGCTTGCATTCTAGCTATTTCTGGATAGATAACTGCAAGTCTTAGTCCTCTAAATCCTAGCATTGGGTTAACTTCGCTAAGTTCAGCTATTCTTTCTTTAACAGCTGCTACTTCGATGTTTAGTTCGCTAGCAAGGTCTGTTATTTCTTTTTCTCCCTTTGGTAGGAATTCGTGTAATGGTGGATCTAGAAGTCTAACTGTTACTGGTCTTTCTTTCATTAATGAGTAGATTTGATAGAAGTCATCTTCTTGCATTGGAAGGATTTTGTCTAGGGCAGCTTCTCTTGTTTCAAGGTCGCTTGCGAGGATCATCTTTCTAACTTGGAAGATTCTGTCTTCTTTGAAGAACATGTGTTCTGTTCTACATAGACCTATGCCTTCTGCACCAAATTCTAGAGCTTGTGCAGCATCTCTTGGTGTATCAGCGTTAGTTCTAACTTTCATATCTCTATATTTATCAACCCATTCCATGAATGTTCCGAAGGCACCCTTGAATTGTGGTGGTTGTGTTTCTAGAGCTGTATCATAGATAGCACCAGTTGATCCGTCGATTGAGATTACGTCTTCTTCACCGTATACTTTATCTCCAACTTTAACTGTTCTATCTTCTTCGCTTACGTGGAGTTCTCCAGCACCAGCTACACAGCATTTACCCATTCCTCTAGCAACTACTGCAGCGTGGCTTGTCATACCTCCACGAGCTGTAAGGATACCATTAGCTGAGATCATTCCTTCTAGGTCTTCTGGAGATGTTTCTTCACGAACAAGGATTACTTCTTCGCCATTTTTTGCTCTTTCAGCAGCTTCTTTAGCTGAGAAGCAGATTTTACCTACTGCAGCTCCAGGTGAAGCAGCTAGTCCTTTAGAGATAGGTTCATTGTCTGCTAGGGCTTTTTCTGTAAATGTAGGGTGGAGAAGTCCGTCTAGTTCTTTTGGTTCGATTCTTAGAACAGCTTCTTTTTCATCGATTAGGCCTTCATTTACCATATCAACTGCTACTTGAACAGCAGCTTGGGCAGTTCTCTTACCATTTCTTGTTTGAAGTAGGAATAGTTTACCATCTTGGATAGTAAATTCCATATCTTGCATGTCTTTGTAGTGTTCTTCTAGTGTTCTAGCTGTGTTTGCGAATTCTTCATAAACTTCAGGCATCATGTCTTGTAGGGTGTTGATTTCTTTTGGAGTTCTTACACCTGCTACAACGTCTTCACCTTGGGCGTTCATTAGGTATTCACCGAATAGTTTGTTTTCTCCTGTAGCTGGGTTTCTTGAGAAAGCAACACCAGTTCCTGAGCTATCTCCCATGTTTCCGAATACCATTGATTGAACGTTAACAGCTGTTCCCATTGAATCATCAATTTCGTTGATCTTTCTGTATAGGATAGCTCTTTCGTTGTTCCATGAAGCAAATACTGCACTTATAGCCTTGTTTAGTTGGTCTCTAGGATCTTGTGGGAAGTCTTCTCCCTTTTCTTCCTTGTATACAACCTTGTATTTTTCTACAACGTCTTTTAGATCTTCTTCTGTAAGTTCGTTATCAGTAGAAACTCCCTTTTCTTCTTTCTTTGCACTAAGAACTTTTTCAAATTTATTCTTGTCAATTCCCATTGCTACGTCAGAGAACATTTGGATAAATCTTCTGTATGAGTCGTAAGCAAATCTTGGATTTTCAGTTCTCTTAGCAAGGCCAAGTACTGCATCATCATTAAGACCTAGGTTAAGGATGGTATCCATCATACCAGGCATTGAGATTGGAGCACCTGATCTAACTGAAACTAATAGAGGATCTTCGTTGTTTCCGAAAGTTTTTTCGTTTTTAGCTTCAAGGTCTTTAATATGCTCTGAGATTTCTTCATTAAGTTCATCCCAAAGTTTTTCGCCTTCTTCATAGAATTTAGCACATGCTTCTGTAGTTACTGTAAATCCATAAGGAACATTAATTCCCATTGATGACATTTCAGCGAGGTTGGCTCCCTTTCCACCTAGAAGGGATCTCATTGACATATCGCCTTCGTCAAAATTATAAACGTATTTTTCGCTCATCATTCTTTCCTTTCTAACAAATTGTTTTTTTGAAGACTGTTGATAATAATATCTGAAGTTTCCTCTATAGACCTATATGTTACATCAATTATTGTAGCATCTAAATCCTTCATAAGCTCTTCTGCATACTTAAGCTCAGCTTCTATTCTATCCATAGAGGAGTAAATAGAATTGGTAGATAGCTTAAGAGTCTTGAGCCTTTCATTTCTTATCTTCTTTAAAACGTCCTTATCTATGGTCAGTCCAAATATCCTTTGAGGATTGATTTTGAAAAGTTCTCGTGGTGGATTGCTATCAATTATCAAAGGAACATTCGAAACCTTAAGCCCCTTACTAGCTAAATACATAGATAGGGGAGTCTTGGAAGATCGGGAAACTCCGATTATTGCAATATCGCAAAATTTTAGACCTCTAAAATCAGCACCATCGTCATATTTTAGGGCAAAATCTACTGCTTCTAGCCTATTAAAATGCTCGCTATTATAGGCGTTAATAAATTTTGCATCTTTCTTAACCTTTTGGTTGAGAACCTTACTTAGGGAATTGACAGAAAATCCCATGATATCGATGGCATCGATCTCATAAGTCTTAGTAAAATTATCGATATATGCGCTCATCTTAGAATCTTGAAATGAGTGATAGATTATTATATTTTCTTTAGGTATTCCATCTAGTATATTAGAAAGAGTCTCTAGATCCCTAACTTCGCTTCTGACATGGATATCTACTTCTACATCAAAAAAGCTAAGAGAAAAATTGACGATTTCTGATATAGCAAGTCCTGCTGTATCTGAAATAATATAAATATTCAACTACCTATCACTCCTTATCTTTGATCCTGTTATTATTATAACCTATTTTAAAAAATATTAAACTATTTAGGAGAAAAAGAATAGGCTTTTTTAGGAAAAGTTTAGTTATTAGATCTGAGAAGTATTTTACTAGGACACGTTGACAAAATATATTATAAAAATATAATGATAACATAATTTTATAGGAAAGCAGTAAGAGAGGAGTAGGAAGCTAGAACTCATAGAGAGAAGATGGTTGGTGAAAATCTTTAGTTCGACCTTTTGAAGGTTGCTTTTACTTATGCTTCATGTTGGCACACATTAGTGCAAAGAGAGTCTTTTTTAAGAAAATTAGGTGGTAACGCGATAATACGTCCTATGTCGTTACCACCTTTTAATTTAAGAAATTTTAAGGAGCTAATATTTAAGGAGCTAATAATGGATACTAAATATAATCCTAGTCAATTTGAAAAACAAATTTATAAACAATGGGAAGACAATGGTTACTTTAAGGCACAAGTTAATAGGGATAAGAAGCCTTTTACAATAGTTATGCCACCACCAAATGTAACAGGATACCTTCACCTGGGCCATGCCCTAAATAACACAATCCAAGATATTATCATTCGTTACAAGAGGATGAGAGGCTACGAAGCCCTATGGATACCAGGCACAGACCACGCATCTATTTCTACAGAAAGCAAGGTAGTAGAAAAAATTGCCAGCGAAGGTAAGACCAAGCAAGACTTGGGTAGGGATGGATTTTTGGAAGAAGCCTGGGACTGGACAGAAAAATACGGTGGCAGAATCAAGGAACAACTTAGAACTATAGGAGTTTCTTGTGATTGGGACCATGATTCCTTCACCATGGATGAAAACTTGACCAAGGCTGTAAGACGTGTCTTCAAGAAAATGTATGATGATGGCCTAATTTATAGGGGAGATAGGATAGTAAACTGGGACCCTATGGCAGAAACAGCCATCTCTGATGCAGAAGTATACCACGAGGACCAAAAGGGTAGCCTATGGTATATAAAATACTTCTTCGAAGATAGCGATGAATATATAACAATTGCAACAACAAGACCTGAGACCATGTTCGGGGACTTGGCAGTAGCAGTTAACCCAGAAGATGAGAGATTTAAGGATAAGATAGGCAAAAACTTGATCTTGCCACTAGTTGGAAGAAAAATCCCTCTAATAGAGGATGCCTACGTTGATATGGAATATGGTACAGGTCTTGTAAAAATCACCCCATCTCACGACCCTAACGACTTTGAAGTTGGAGCCCGCCATGACCTAGGTCAATGTGTAGTTCTAGATAGCAAGGCCCGCATAGTAGAAGGCTATGGAAAATATTCTGGCATGGATAGGTATGAAGCTAGAAAGGAAATCCTAAAGGACCTAGAAGAAGAGGGCTACCTCATAAAAACTGAAGAAATCGAGCACGCTGTAGGATATTCTGAAAGAAGCAAGGTAGTAATCGAGCCAATCATATCAAAACAATGGTTTGTAAAGATGGACGGCCTTGCTAAACTTTGTATAGAAGCCCTAGAAGAAGGCAAGGTAAAACTAATACCAGAATCCCTATCTAAGACCTATATGAACTGGCTAAATAATATCAGAGACTGGACCATCTCCCGTCAATTATGGTGGGGTCATAGGTTGCCAGTTTTCTATACAGATGATGGGGAAGTTATAGTAAGTGAAGATGATCCAGATGAAAATGGTATGCTAAACGGCGTCCACGTTACCCAAGACGAGGATACCCTAGATACCTGGTTCTCATCAGCCCTATGGCCTTTTGCAACCCTAGGATGGCCTGATGAAAATGAAGAATTAGACTATTTCTTCCCTACAGATATCCTAGTAACTGGCTATGATATAATCTTCTTCTGGGTAATAAGAATGATCTTCTCATCAATGTATAACACAGGTGAAGTTCCTTTCCACCATGTCCTCTTTACAGGCCTTATCAGAGACCCTCAAGGTAGGAAGATGAGTAAGTCCTTGGGCAATGGAGTTGACCCAATAGAAGTAGTTGATAAGTATGGAGCAGATGCCCTAAGGTTCACCTTGATTACTGGTAACTCACCTGGAAATGACATGCGTTATGACGAAAAGAGAATACTTGCAAGCAGAAACTTCGCCAATAAACTATGGAATGCTTCAAGGTTTGTCTTGATGAATATAGAAGAAAATGATGATTTGACCTTCGATGGGGAAAATCTAGAGCTTGAAGATAAGTGGATATTGAAAAGATTAAATGATGCCATAGCAGAAGTATCTACCAACCTAGAAAAATATGAAATTGGCCTTGCAGCATCAAGGATTGAAGACTTCATTTGGAATGAATACTGCGATTGGTATATAGAATTTGCGAAGATTAGACTATATGGAGATGATGAAGAAAAGAAAGCCAAGGTAAAGAAAGTCTTGCTATATGTCCTCAAGAATATGCTCATCCTTCTTCATCCATTTATGCCATTTATTACAGAAGAAATCTATTCTGCCCTTCCTAACAAGGACGATATGCTAATAGTAGAAGAATGGCCACAATATAGGGAAGAATTTGACTTTGAAATAGTAGAAGCCAATGTAAACTCAGTTATTGATGCCATAACTGCTATC
Organism: Anaerococcus sp.; assembly: GCA_022780515.1. Classification (GTDB taxonomy): domain Bacteria; phylum Bacillota; class Clostridia; order Tissierellales; family Peptoniphilaceae; genus Anaerococcus. The sequence goes on from JALEUV010000041.1 coordinate 36,570, forward strand.
AGAAACCAAAGGGCAACCCTAAATGTCCCTGCCAAGACCAAGCAAAAGGTACAAATCCTAGTAGAAAAGGAAGAAAATATAAAAATACTTGAGGACTTGAAGGATGAATTTGTAAATCTTGCTAGTGCAAGCCAAGTAGAGGTTATCAAAAAAGATGGAAATGAAACTCGCGAAGAAGAGGGAGTAATCAAGCTTGTCTTCAACGAATTCCTAGTTTACCTATCCTTGGATGAATTGGTTGACTACGAAAAGGAAAGGGCAAGACTAAAAGAAGAAATTAAGAAGCTAGAAAGCGAAATAAAGAGGGCTGAGGGCAAGTTATCAAACCAAGGCTTTGTAAGCAAGGCTCCAGAGGCAGTAGTAAACAAAGAGAAAGAAAAACTTGTAAACTACAAGGACCTATTAGAAAAAACAAAACTTTCTCTTGATGAAATAAAGGATAAATAATGTATGAGGACTTTGCCTATATCTATGACAAATTAAGTTTTGATATAGATTATGAGAGATATGCTCAAAATATCAAGGACCTATGCAAGAAGTACCAGGTAGGCAAGGAAAATATGCTAGAGCTCGCAGCTGGCTCTGGTATGCTTACCAGGCACTTCTTTGATGACTTTGAAAAAATAGACGCCCTAGATATATCGCCAGATATGCTCAAGGTCTTTGCTCAAAAATACGATGCCGATAATGTAAATCTTATCTACTACGATATGGTAAGCTTCATTAATGAAAAGACCTACGACCTAATAGTAATCCTCCTTGATAGTGTCAACTATGTAACAGAGAAGGAAGAGTTGATAGAATTATTCGAAAATTCCTACAAGAACCTAAAGGATGATTCCCTCCTAGTTTTTGATATAAATTCCGAATACAAAATCAAGGAGATCTTTGGGTCAAAGTGCTATGTCTACGAATACGAAGACATCTTCTATACTTGGGATAACTTCTTTGAGGATGACCTCTGCGATATGCACCTAGACTTCTTCATAAGAGAAGAAGGGGATACCTATAGGAGGATTAGGGAATTTCAACAAGAAAGGCTATACAAGGTCGAAGAAATAAAAGAAATTTTGGAAAATATCGGCTTTAGCCATATAGAAATCTGTGATGAAGATGATATGGGCGAGCTCAAGCCTGATACAATGAGAATTTTATTTAGTGCAAAAAAGGAGAAAAATGAGTAAGGGAGAGGTTAAAACTTTTGATAACAAAAGAGGCTTTGGCTTCATAAAATGGGAAGGAGAAGACCTATTTGTCCACTTTTCTGATATAGAATCGGAGGAAACTTATAAAACCCTCTATCCTGGCCAAGTCGTAGAATTTGAAAAAATAGAAGGTCCCAGAGGAGACCAGGCAGTCCATGTTAGGATAGTTGAAAAATAATTTACTAATAGCAAGGACTTAGGAGTCTAAGGGTTAAATAAAATGAGCTTATAATGTAAGACTCTTATTTTCGAACTTGGTAATTTTAAGAGTTAAAACCTAGCTAGGAAGATTTTTTTATCGAAAAATATAATATAAATTTAGTCAAAAAAACTGACCTCATATACCACAAGGGCTACGGGGTCAGTTGTTTTTATCTTCAATTATTTATTTTCTAGATACTTATCTATATTTTCTGCGGCTTTTTTACCTGCTCCCATGGCAAGGATTACTGTTGCTGCACCACTTACAGCATCTCCTCCGGCAAATACACCATCTTTTGTGGTCATGGTTGTATCATCTATGATGATTCCACCCCAAGACTCTGTTTCTATATCGTCATTGGTTTGTTTTATTAGTGGGTTTGGTGATTGACCTATGGCGATTATTACAGAATCAAATTCATGTTCTTCAAATTCACCTGTAGGGATTGGTCTTCTTCTTCCTGAGCTATCAGCTTCACCTAATTCCATTTTTTCGACTTTGAGTGATTTAACCCAGCCGTTTTCTCCTTCGATTTCTACAGGGTTGTGAAGGTTAAGGAAGTTGATTCCTTCTTCTTTGGCATGGTGGCTTTCTTCTATTCTAGCAGGCATTTCTTCGAATGATCTTCTGTAGACAACTGTTACGTCTGCACCAAGTCTTTTTGCACTTCTTGCAGCATCCATTGCTACGTTACCACCACCTACTACGCAGACTTTCTTTCCTACATGGATAGGTGTGTCATATTCTGGGAACTTGTAGGCCTTCATAAGATTCATTCTTGTTAAGAATTCGTTAGCAGAATATACTCCGTTTAGGTTTTCTCCTGGAATGTTTAGGAATTTAGGAAGTCCAGCACCAGTTGATAGGTAGATTGCTTCGTAACCTTCATCGAAGAGGTCTTGGAGGGATAGGGTTCTTCCTACTATTGTGTTAGTTTTTAGTTTAACACCAAGGCCTATTACGTTCTTAAGTTCTTTTTGAACTAGTGTTTTTGGAAGCCTGAATTCTGGGATACCATACATAAGTACTCCACCAGCTGCGTGGAAGGCATCAAATAAGGTAACCTTGTAACCAAGTTTAGCAAGGTCAGCTGATGCACTAAGTCCTGAAGGGCCTGCTCCAACTACTGCTACCTTTTTGTTTTTGCTTGCTACTTCTACTGGCTTTTGGTAGTCTTTGTTGTTCCTATAGTCTGCTACAAATCTTTCAAGTCTACCTATTGATACAGGTTCGTCCTTGATACCCCTAGTACATTTACCCTCACATTGGTTTTCTTGTGGGCAAACTCTACCACAGATTGCAGGAAGGTTGTTGGTTTCTGCTATCTTATCGTAGGCAGAATCTAGGTCGCCCTCAACGATTAGTTTGATAAATTCTGGGATTTGAACTCCTACAGGGCAGCCTGAAACGCAAGGTCTATTTTTACATTGTATACATCTTGTTGCTTCTTCTTGAGCCATTTCCAAAGTATAGCCTAGAGTTACTTCATTGAAGTTTTTATTGCGTTCGTTGGGATCTTGTTCTGGCATTGGAACTTTTGTTTTTGCCATATTAAATTTCGCCATTTCTTACCTCCCCTGTAATTCTGCATATATGTTCTCTTTCCTCTTCTAGGTAGTTTCTTGACCTATTCATAGCTTCATCAAAGTCAACCTTGAATCCGTCAAAGTCAGGGCCATCTACACAGGCAAATTTCATTTTGTTATCAACTGTAAGTCTACAGCAACCACACATGCCTGTTCCGTCTACCATTATAGAGTTCATACTTACTGTTGTAGGTATGTCGTGAGGTCTAGTTACATCAACAACATTTTTCATCATAATAACTGGTCCTATTGTTAGGACGTGGTCATAGTGCTTACCCTCATTGATTTCATCTTCTAGGACTTGAGTTACAAAACCTTGTCTACCATAAGAACCATCGTCAGTTGTTATGTAGAGATTATCTGAACATTTTTCTAATTCGTCTTGTAATATAATTAGATCTTTATTTTTAAATCCAACAATTACATCTACGTTTGCTCCTATGTCATGTAGGTATTTAGCTTGTGGATAAGCAATCGCTGTACCAAGGCCTCCACCTACAACGCAGACGTTCTTTCCTTTTAGCTCATCAAGTTCGGTTGGTTTTCCTAGTGGACCTACAAAGTCCAAGAATCCATCTCCAGCCTTTAGATCATTCATTCTCATGGTTGTTCCACCTACGACTTGAACGATAATAGTTACATTTTCATCATCTGTATCTGAAATAGTGAAAGGAACTCTTTCTCCTTTTTCATCAAGTCTTAGGATAATAAATTGTCCTGGTTTAGCTTTTTTAGCAATTTCTGGAGCTTTTATGACAAATTTGATTGTGTTGTCATTTAAATTTGTTTTTTCGATTATTCTAGCCATTAATATCCTCCTATATCTATGGTACCAAAAATTTCAAACTTTGACAATATTTATACAATTTTAATAAATATGAAAATAATGTAAAAAAAAGTAAAATAGTATCTGAATGTTATTAGAAAGGGAAAATGAATGGAAGATAAAAACAAATATACTAATAAGGAATTGATGAAGAGATTTTTTCCTTATTATAGACCATACAAAAAAGTATTAATCATAGATTTAATTTCTGCAGCCTTGACCACTGTGAGTCAATTAGTCTTGCCTATGCTACTTTCCTATCTAACGGATTGGGCTCAGCTAGGATTACTTGACCTACCAAGAGTTGTTAAGGTTGGTATTATTTATGCTATTACAAAGTTAATTGAAACAGTAGCGAGATTTATCATGCAGTCCTTTGGTCATATCATGGGTGCCTATATAGAAAAAGACATGAGAAGAGATGTCTTTACCCATCTTTTGACCATGGATACAGAATTTTTTAATGAGACCAAGATTGGTCAACTTATGACAAGAATGACTACTGACCTCAATGAGATTACAGAGTTCTCCCACCACGTACCAGAAGAATTTTTGGTAGGAGCTATTAAGCTCTTCATATCCTTTGCGGTCTTGCTAACTATAAATTGGAAGCTCTCCCTAATAATTTATGCCCTAGTTCCAGTTATGTATATAGTATCTCGTAAGTCTAGAAGTAAGTTTAGACAAGCGACTATGGATACCAAAAGGCAAGTTGGAGCTATTAATTCAGGTATAGAAGATACCTTACTAGGAATTTCTGTTGTAAAATCTTTTGCCAATGAAGATGCAGAAAAAAGAAAGTTTGCCAAGGAAAATCAAAAGTTTACAACTATAAAGAAAATTCAATATTTTGCCATGGCATCTTACTTTATGGTGAAGGATACCTTCTCAGGACTAATGTACACCTTGTTGATTTTAGTCGGAGGACTCTTTGTAATTAAATCCTACATCAGCCCTGGTGATCTTATAGCCTTCACTATGTATTTGAATATGTTGGTTGCAACAATTGAGAGGCTAATCAACTTTACAGATACCTATGAAAGAGGAGCTACAGGAATCGAGAGGTTTGTCGAGATAATGGATCTTGAAAATGAAATCTTTGACCACGAAGAAGCCAAGGAATTATCAGATGTTAAGGGTAAGATAGACTTTGAAAATGTCTACTTCAAGTATCCAGATACAGGATCTGACGAAGACTATATCCTAGAGGATATGTCTTTCTCAATAGATGTGGGAGAAAATATTGCCCTAGTAGGACCTTCTGGTGGAGGAAAGACTACCATATCCAAGCTAATACCTAGATTCTATGATGTCCTTGATGGATCTATCAAGATCGATGGAGTAGACATAAGAGATTTAACCCTAGAATCACTTAGGGATAATATAGGAATAGTCCAACAAGATGTCTATCTCTTCTCAGGAACTGTTAAGGATAATATCAGATATGGTAAGGAAGATGCTACAGATGAGGAGATAAGACAAGCCGCTGAGCTTGCAGGAGCTATAGAATTTATAAAGGACTTGCCAGATGGCTTCGATACCTATATAGGAGAGAGGGGAGTCAAGCTATCAGGTGGTCAAAAGCAAAGAATTTCTATCGCTAGGGTATTCCTAAAGAACCCACCTATCCTAATCCTTGATGAAGCAACTTCTGCTCTTGATAATAAGTCAGAGGCTATAGTCCAAGCCTCTCTAGAAAAATTAAGCAAGGGAAGGACAACCTTAACTATCGCCCATAGGCTATCAACAATTATAAATGCTGATGAAATCTTAGTCTTAACCTACGATGGCATAGTAGAAAGAGGCAATCACAAGGCTCTTCTTGATAAGAAGGGAGTATATTATAACCTATATAATTCAAATAACACTGACTTGTTTGGTTAAAACAAAGCGATATTAAGAGAAGGCTTAGGCCTTCTTTTTTTGTGAATTTAAATATCTAAAGTGTATAATCTTTTTATAAGAGGAGTTTATATGGCGAAAATATTTGGTAAATTGTTACACTATCTGGCTAGGGGGCTTTCGAGTGTATTCAATCTTTTAATAAATTTAATGAATGCTATAGTTATGACCTTTGAGGGGATTAGACAATTGTTTGTGGCAATATTTATATTTGGTTGCTCTGCCTTTTTCTTCTTTCCCTTCCTACTAATAGCCCTACCTATGGAGATTTGGATTCTATTATTTGTGGTAATCATCATACCTATCCTAGGACCCAAATTTATTTCCTTTATTAGGTATGCTAACTACACCTTAACCGAGTGGCTCTTTGATAAGAGTGAATCACTTATTACTGGAAAAAAAGTTGGCTATGATTCAATATATGATTATTCAAACAAGTACAAGGAAGATGCTGAGAAGGAGCGAATTAGAAAGGCCAAGGAAGAAGCAAGGGCCAGGGAAGAAGAGATGAATAGGCGTTTTGAAGAATTTTTTGGTGGCTTTAGCTTTGGAAACTTTCAAGATGCCAACTGGCAAAATTCCTATGGACAAAACTCTTATTCAAATATGGCCTATGATGTGGGCTTCAAGGAAAAATTTGAAAAAGCTTGTGATACCTTGGGACTAGATTATAATACTGACATATATCAGGTAAAATTAAACTATAGAAAACTTGCAAAGAAATACCACCCTGACATCAATAAGGAAGAGGGTGCCAAGGAGAAGTTCCAAGAAATAAATGATGCTTATGCCTTCTTAACGGAAGAGAATATAAATAGGTACAATAAATCTTTTAGGGGATAAAATGGAAGTTGCAAAAAATACAATTCAAAATATGGATGAGGCTGTAGTCCTATCCGAGATAGCCTGCAATGCTGGAGCAATCATTCTCCAAAATGGTGCAGAGATTTATAGGGTAGAAGATACAGTCGAGAGAATAATAAAAAGCAAGAAAAATGTAATAGATGTGGATGTCTATTCCACTGCCAATGTAATAATAGTGTCCTTTTCTTACGATGGAGAGATCCATACCAATGTAAGGAGGGTTAAGTCTAGGAGAAATAACCTCTATTATATAGACAAGGTAAATACCTTCTCTAGAGAATTTGTAAAAGGGAATATGTCCTTTGAAGAAGCTTTGCTAGAACTTGAAAAAATAAAAAATGACCCAGGCCAACCCCTAGGCCTTCAAATATTTGGATCAGCCCTATCAGCTGGTGCCTTCTTGCTTCTCTTGGGTGGATCCTACCAAGATATGGTAATTTCCTTTTGTGTAGGCCTTATGTCCTATGCCTTAAGCCATATCTTTGAAAAGTGCAACGTAGGATTTTTTGTGATTAACTTCATAGCAGGCCTTTTGGTAAGCTTTTTGACAATCTTAATCTCAAGATTTATCCCTGGTGTTGAAATAAACAAGGTAGTTGTTGCTTCAATGATGGCCTTTTTGCCAGGAATAACCATAACCAACTCAATGAGAGACCTTATGAGTGGGGATGTAACAAGTGGTATAACCGGGGCAACGACAGCCCTTCTCATTTCATCTGCCCTAGCAGTTGGAGTAGCTATACCAATCACCCTATCTACCTATTTAATGTAAGGAGGACCTATGTTATTTCAATTTATAGTTTCAATGCTATCAGCTGTAGGTTTTGCCCTAGTCTTCCAAGTACCCAAAAAAGCCCTTTTGGTATCAAGCTTAAATGCAGGAATTGGATGGCTCATATATAAGTTAGTAATTTACTATACAGGATCATCCTATATGGGGACCTTCTTTTCGGCCTTTGTCATAGCTATGATATCAGAATTATGTGCCAAGGTATTTAGGCACCCATCCCTAATATTTATAGTGCCAGGAGTAATCAACCTTTGTCCTGGTGAAGCTATCTACGACACAATGAAAAACTTTGTAAACAACCAATCCGAAGATGTAATCTTGCTCCTATTTAAGACAGTGGCACTTGCAGGAGCTATTTCCTTTGGCATAATTCTATCCTCAGTCTTTTCATCCAATATGAAAAACTTTAAACTAAGAAAAACTAAGAGAACTAATTACCTTAACATATATAAAAGGAGGAAAAAATGAAACAAACAATATACCTAGCAGGGGGATGCTTTTGGGGAGTAGATGCCTACTTCTCACAAATAGGAGGAGTAGTAGAAACTGAAGTTGGTTATGCAAATGGCAAAGGCGATGATACCTTCTACGAAAACCTCAAAAACTCAGACCATGCAGAAACAGTAAAAATAACATACGATGATGAAATAATTAATCTAGAAAAAATCCTAGAATACTTCTACTACATCGTTGATCCCTTCTCAATAAACAAACAAGGAAACGATAGGGGCCGCCAATACAGGACTGGTATTTACACAAATGATGAAGCAACCCTTGACCAAGTAAAAGAATTCCTAGCAAATAAACAAGAGAAGGAAAGAGAAAAAATTCAAATAGAAGTCGACCCATTACAAAACTACGTAGTAGCAGAAGACTACCACCAAGATTACCTAAAGAAAAACCCTACAGGCTACTGCCATATCGACCTAAGCGATAGACCTGACTTATAAAAATAATACCTAAAGAGCGAATGACTTAGCTAAGTTAAAACATTCGTTCTTTTTTATTTGATAAGTTGTAAAATTAAATGCGACACTAGAAAAAAATAGAAAGCTCATACTAACTTCGTATAAAATGTTAATAATCACAAAAACATTCACGGAGGTTAATATGAGTTATAAACATCTTACCATAAATGATAGAAATAAGATAGAGTTATTAATCAAAGAGGGTGTATCTTTACGAAAAATAGGGAAATTTTAGGTTTTCATCACTCCACAATATCTAGAGAATTAAAAAGGTGTAGTAATCAGTATGAAGCTATCTATGCCCAAAAAGATAAGATTAAAAAATCATCATTTAAGGGCAGGAAACCAAAAGCTGATGATAAACTCACCAAATCCATAGCTGAAAAACTCCATAAAAATGCTCTCCAGAACAAATAGCAAACACTATATGTAAAGATGCTGTCTGCTTTAAAACAATATATAATTGGATTTACTCAGGAGTTATAGACTTTGATGTTTCTAAGCTAAGA